>JADZEF010000057.1 GCA_020850695.1 Planctomycetaceae bacterium
AAGGAAGAAGTAAGCCTCTCCCACTCGGCGCGGCCTGCTCGCGATCGATTTGCGGAAAGCCGGATTTCCCGCGCGCGACGGCTCATCCAGGAAGGGACCACCGTTGAGGCTCTCTCCGAACTCGAGGAAGTCGTTCGGAGGTTTCCTGACGCCTGGATAATGGACGGCGAACTGTGGCGTTCGGCATACGACCTGGCCGCGGAGATGTCGGCGGGCGTCGACTTCATGGGGAAGGACGGTTTCGACCGACTCGAAGTCGAAGCCTCACAATCTCTCAACCGGGAGCGGCACCGGACCGAAGGTGAGTGGCTCGCCGCGATCAATCGCTGGTACGCGATGCGGGCCTCGACCCCGGCCCTGCACGAATTCGCCGCCCGTGAGCTGGATCGCGGCCGGACGACTCATGCGGCGGCCGCACTCCGATTGCTCGTCGACCACGCACGGACAGACCCCGCTCTCCGCGAGCGATCCGCCGCACGCGAAATCGTCGCGCTGCACCTTGCGGGCAATCATCGCGAGGCCAGGAACCGGAGGATATCCCAGGCCGACTTGCTGATTCGCTCGAAGCTCACCGGCCCCATGGGAGAGCCGTTGCTGGACTGGGTCGACCGGGCGCTCCAAGCAGGCCCCACGGTCTCGACGAGCGTCTGGCCCGCTCCATCCCCCCGTGACATCGACGCCCAGTTTCCGCAACCCGCTCTCGACCCCGCATGGCGGTTCGACGTCTCCGTTCCGGCCGAGGTCGCCGCACTGCTCCGCGAATCGTCGGACGAGCTTCACGGACAGGGAATCCATCGCGTGCCAAGCGGCCTGCCGATCGTCGTCGGGCAAACCGTCATCTGCCGTCTGCTGGACGAAATCGTCGCGCTCGACCTCGCGAGCGGCAATGTCCGCTGGCGAAAAGCGGCGGGCACCATCTGGAACCAGGTGACGGGCAATCTGAAGCTGCTGCAGAACGACGGCTTTGCCGACATGATCACGCGGCGGCTCGTCTATCGAAACCAGGCGGACAGCCTCTACACCCGCCTTGCCAGCGATGGCCAGCGTGTCTTCGCCACCATCGAACCCGAAGCCCCTGTCGCCGCGGCCCCACTTCCGAAATCTCTCCCCGCAACCGCAGACCCGGTCGCCTCGGCGGCGGCGAACTACAACCGCCTTGTCGCATGGGACGTTGAAAGCGGCGAGGAGCTCTGGCGACGCGGGGCTCCTGCGGCCCCTGCCGCCCAACGGGCGGCCGCCGGCGACTCAGACGCCTGGGATCGTGGCGTCACGTTCCTTGGCGTTCCCGCCGTTCACGACTTCTCGCTCTATGTCATGGGGCGGTGTGATTCGCATCTCGAACTCTTCGCCGTCCACGCCGCCGACGGCGAACTCCTCTGGCGTCTGCCGCTGGTCGAAACCCAGGATGAGGCCCCGCTCGGCGAAAGTCGTCCGCTCGCCCCTGCATCCCCCGTCCTGCTGCATCGCGGGGTGCTCCTGTGCCCCACCGCCTCGGGCGCCCTCGTCGCCGTCGATCTGGTGCGGCGCGTGGGGCTGTGGTGTCGTCGATATTCGCGCGACGACGTCGGACGCTCGGGGACATCCACACAGAACCAGTGGAGCCGGCAACTCCTTTACCCGTGGTGGGACGGCTGGCGCGAAGTCGCATTGGCTGCCCACGACGGCAGGGTGCTGCTGACGGGTCCCGATCTCAACGCCCTCACGCTCCTCGATGTCCGCACCGGACAACGCTTCTGGTCGCGTCCGCGCGAAGACGGCCTTTTCGTCGCCTCGCTCGGCGACGAAGGGGCCATTGTTGTCGGTCGCGACGCCGTCCGCTGCTACGAACTCGCCACGGGCTCGCTGCAATGGACGGCGACGACTGGCGCTGTCGCTGGGAGACCCGGGATTG
The DNA here is from genome assembly GCA_020850695.1 of Planctomycetaceae bacterium. Taxonomy (GTDB): domain Bacteria; phylum Planctomycetota; class Planctomycetia; order Planctomycetales; family Planctomycetaceae; genus JADZEF01. The sequence goes on from JADZEF010000057.1 coordinate 1,892, forward strand.
ACGGTTCCTCACTGCTGGTCCCCCTGGCGGATGGAGGCGTGGCCGTCGTCACGCGGGCCGACGGTCAGGTGCGAGTCATCCCGGCCGAGCGACCCGATGTGCTGGGCAATCTCGTGCGTTATCCGGGAGGTGCGGTCGCACTCACGAATGAGCGATTGGTTCGACTGGCGCCCCTCGAAGAAAGGCTGGAGACCGCCCTGCGCCTAGCAACCGCCAAGCCAGACGATGTGTCCGCTCAACGGTCGATCGCCAGACTGCGGCTCGAATCGGGGGATTTCCGTGGAGCAATGAAGATCGCTTCCGCCCTGCGGCTGAAACAAGATGACGCCGCGGCGCGAGCCCTTCACCACGATCTGTTGCTGGCCCAGTTGGAAATCGACCCGACGGCCGGCGTTGATAACTGGCCTGCCCTCGAATCACTCCTCGAAACGCCCGAGAGCCGGGTCCACGCACTCGACGCGCTCGCCCGCGGTGCGTCGCGCGTCGGTTCCCTCGTCGAAGCGCTGCGGGCCTGGATTCGGTTGCAGGAATTGAACCCCTCGGGAGATTGGAACGCACAGTCGCGAAACTCTTCTGGTTCGGCCGATGCTCCTGCGGATTCGATCCGCTACGACCGCCACATCCAGGGGGAGATCGCCAATCTGCTCTCGACGGCGACTGTCGATGATCGAGTGGCTCTGCACGAACTGGTGGACGAAGCGTTCGATCACGCGGTCCGCAGCGCCGATCCGTTCGCCCTGCAGCGCTTCGCCCGTCAGTATGATAGCCTTCCGTGGGGCCGGCGGGTCCGCCTCCGGCAATCGGCCCGCGTGGGGATCGGAGTCGGGTTCACGCAATCCGAAATCGCCCTCCTCGATCTGGCGCAGCTCGCCGATCGCCCCACCGCGGCCGCGGCACTGCATGAGTCCATGAAGTTTCTGGTTGACCGAGGCTGGCGCGCCGACGCCGCAATGGCCGCGCGCCGCTTGCGGGACGACTTTGGCGACGTCCCACTGGCCGATGGGGAATCCGCACGGACCGCAGTTTCCTCTCTCCCACCCGAATCGCTTCTTGCCCGGCAGATCCGAGAGGGTCTTCCAGAGCCCTGGCCCCCATCCGCGCCGAAGATCACCGTCACGGCCGAACGCAATCGCGACACCGATTATCTTCCGCTCCCGCTGCAGGCCGCGCCGGACAGCCTCTTCAACCGCATCAGCGTCTCGGTCGAGCGGGCCGGCCGCCGGCTTCGGTTCCATGGGGGCGGACAACTCAACGCCTGGGATCTGACCCTCCCCGACTCGAAATCCATGTTCCGCAATGCCAATCCCCTTCACCGGGGATGGGCCTGGGGACACTTGCTTGTCGTTCGAATCGGCTCGGAACTTTTCGGCGTCGCCCCGTTCAACGACCAGGGAGATCCGAAAGCCTCCCTCGTCTGGCGGGTCGACATGTACGGCGCGCGGATGACCAAGTGGAATCAACTCGGCGTCCGTGTGCGTCCGAGCCCTCCAGGGTTTGGACTGGACGATGTGGTGCTGGTTGATCGGTTCGGCCGCGACCGGGGCCAGGTCGGACCGGTTCAGCCTGGGTATCTCTGCTATCGCGATCAGGCTCGTCTGGTCGCCGTCGAAACCGCGACCGGCGCCCGGCTGTGGGAGCGACACGACGTCCCGACGAAAGCCGTCGTCGCGGGCAACTCCGAATATGTGGTGCTCGCGCGTCCGGGTGAGGGGAGCGTGGAAATCCTCCGCGCCTTCGATGGACAATCGCTGGAGAAGTTTTCATCGCCGGTGCCGCTCGAAAGCATCATGAGCTGGCATGGATCCCGGGCGCTGGCCTCGGACGGAACGCGACTTGCCTTCACCGATGTGGTCAGCCGCCGCCCCCTGTGGGAACGGCCTCTCGTCGCGGGGACCTTGCCGTTCGCCGTCGATGAAGAGCGATGCGGTCTCGCGGAACCCGACGGAACTCTGCACATCATCCAGTTGTCCGACGGACAGACCCTGAACACGGTCCGCGTGGAAGGCCCCGCGCGCCTCGAACGTGTCTACAGCACCATCGACGAACGGAACGTCTACGTTGCGCTAAGCGGTCCTTTCCAGAACCCGGACAACCAGCGCCTTCAGACGGATCAGGGCGGGTTCCGCAGCCCGGCGGTCTCCGGACGGCTGGCGGCCATCGCCCGCGAAACGGGGCGAGTGCTGTGGAACGTCGTTCTCGACGACGCCTCGCTTCCCTTCGAACAACCGCGCGAAATTCCATTTCTGATCGTTCAGCACTGGCGCGTCGGGAATGGCAACAAGGCCATGGAAAATCCCGTTGCCGTTCAGCGCCTGATCGACAAGCGGACCGGCGAGGAGCGCCACCGCTCCCAACGGGCCACCCCGTTCGGCTGGTACACGCTCGAACCAAACGCCGACCAGCGGCGAGTCGAACTCCGCGACACGCAGCAGACGTTGCGCTGGCAGTTCGAGTGACGACCGATCTCTGTCAGGCACGCGGCACCGTTTTCGACTTCCCGTGCCGCGCCGACTCCCGGAGATGCCACTCGCGGGGAGTGAAGTCCGAATCGATGAACCATTGCAGTGATTCGTTTCCGTCCGTCGGAAGCATCCGCAGCACGTCGTCCGGCCCGAACGGAAAGACCTGCGTCCGTCCGCCGATCCTGCCGTAGAACATGCTCCCCGCATCGCCTTCAAACCGGTCCGGCAGATAGATCGGCCCTTCCCAGCCATCCTCTCCCACCCACAGCGGCAGGTCCGGAACGCTCCGCTCCGCACGCCGCGCCTCGATCAGGGTTCGTCCGTGTTGCGCGGCGGAAAACGACCCCGGATGGCACGACACCGCAAGCCGTGCCGGCCAATACGGCGTGCGGAACATCGTTCGCTCCACCCAGGCGAAAAACCGCACCGAGTTGAACGCATGCATCAGGAAAGCCCCGTCGCGGCGGTCGTCGCCGTGCCGGCTCACGAAGACCGACAGCGAGAGTTCCCGGAACCGGATGCCCATGAAGCGGGCCTCGACGGCGCTGATCAGCAACTGAGCCCGCCCATCGACCATCGTCGGACGCAACGCATGCGCCGACAGCCGTCTCCTCCAGGCCGCATAGTCCGCATCGCCCACGAGGGAGACCTCGTGAACGTTGGCAATCTGGACGTGGTATTTGACCGGAGACATGGCGGCACGCGCAGCGAATGGAGTCGTTCCATGGAATAAAACGTGCTGCCGTGTTCAAGTCGACGAGGGACCGCTCATAAAATCCCGCAAACGGCGGACGAACCACGCGAGGGCCGAGGCTGCCGATCGTGCGTCTTCTTGACGTGGAAGCCTGTCGAAAAGGGCATGAACCCTCCGTCGATTTCCGTCGAATCCGTCGTTTCCGTGGCCCCTGAGCGCGGTCTGCGACGACCACAGCGACTTCCGAAGCACAATGCCATGAACCGGCGAAGTCGGCCGCATTACCCCCCGAGGTTCGCCGGCCATGCCGTCCCCAGCGTCCCGCGCTGGAGCTGGGTCAGCCGCTCGATACCGGACTGGGCCAGTGCAAGCTGCTGATTCAAAAGGTCGCGGGTGAAGGGAGCCCGTTCGGCGGTTCCCTGCACCTCCACGAATTCGCCCCGTCCCGTCATCACGACGTTGAAATCGACATCCGCCCTCACATCTTCCGAATAATCGAGGTCGAGCAGCGGGACGCCGCCGACGATCCCCACGCTCACCGCCGCGACCGACCCCGTCAGCACCGGCCCGCCCGTCAGCACCGCACTCAACGAATGGACGGCCTCCGCCAGCGCAATGAATCCCCCCGTGATGCACAGGGTGCGCGTGCCTCCGTCCGCCTGAAGCACGTCGCAATCAATAGTGATCGTCCGCGGTCCGAGGGCCGCCATGTCGACCACCGAGCGCAAGCTTCGCCCGATCAGCCGTTGAATCTCGGTCGTCCGCCCGTCCACTTTTTCACGGTCGCGTCGTTTGCGCGGCGATGTGCTTCCCGGCAGCATCGAATACTCGCCGGTCACCCACCCCGTCAGGTCCTGCTGGGCCTTCTTCCACGGCGGAACCCCTTCCTCGACGCTCGCGGTGCACAACACCATCGTCCCCCCCGCCTGCAGCAGCACGCTGCCGGCGGCGGCCGAAGTGAACCGGCGTTGAATGGTCACGGGGCGAAGGTCTGCCGCCTGTCGGCCGTCGTTGCGCATGGATGGCTCGGATCGAATCTTGAAGTCGTTGAACGGAGGGACGCGGGGAGGAGCGGTCGCGATGACCATTCCCACGAGGAGTCTGCCGTCCCACACCGAAGACGACAAGTCTCAACCGAGGACAACGACGCGTCACGGTGGATCGTCGTCGTCAGCTCCTTCGGTCTTCTCGCGTTTGCGTCGGAGGCCTTTTCTTGGTTGCGGCTCCGCTGCACCGCGTCACTCAAAGATCTTCCGCGTCGGATTGATGAAGGCCCATGCGGCCGCACCGACGAAATAGAGTCCCCCGATCGCCAGCAGCGGGGCATTCCAGTCATAGTGCTTCTGAAGCCACGTCACGAGGAGCGGGCTGATCACGCTTCCGATCTGGCCCGACGTGTTCATGGCGGCGCCGACCACTCCCGTGTGGCTCCCTCCCACGTCGATGACCGTCCCCCAGGCCGCGCCGAGCGTGAACATGCTGGCGGCGACGGCGATGGCGATGCACCACGCGGCGGCCGCGGGGTGCGACGTCTTCGTGGCGGCGATCATGGCGCCGCCGGCGACGAGATACGAGATGGCCCCCACCCCGCTGCGGCCGATTCGCAGGCCGAGGCGCCGCGTGACGAGGTCCGTCGCAACCCCCCCGCACAAATCAGCGGTGACGCTCAGGATCAGCGGCAGCCCCGTGAAGAAGCCGAGTTCCACCGAGTTGAAGCCGTGCTGTTCCTTCAGGTAATCGGGCAGCCAGGTGATGCAGAAGTAGAAGCCGAAACTGTTCGGAAAGTACATCAGGCAGAGCGGCAGCGTATTGCGATGGCCGAAGAGCCGCTTCCAGTAGGCCCAGCCGGCGTGATGCCCGGCGCTGCCGTCGCGCCCCGCCGAGATATGCTGAAGCTCGGCGGCATTCACCGAAGGATGCTCGTCGGGCTCGTCTTGGAACCATCGATACCAGGCGACCGCCCACACGATGCCGGGAATTCCGAAGAGGACGAACACCCAACGCCAGCCCACGAGTTGCATCAGGGGGAGCGCGACGAGGGGCGTCAGCCCCCCCGCAAGATGCGCTGCCGCGAAAAAGATCCCCTGAATCGTCCCCCGCTCGGACCGCGGGATCCAACGCGAGAACGTGCGTCCGACGCCTGGCCACGCTCCCGCTTCTCCCGCGCCGAACAGAAAGCGGACGACGAGCATCGAGGGGAAATTCCACGCCGCCGCCGTCAGCAGGGTGAAGGCCGACCACCAGGTGACAATCCGCGTCAGCACCAGGCGGGTGCCGCGGCGGTCTGCCCAGCAGGCGGTCGGGATTTCGAACGCAGCATAGGCGATCGCGAAGGCGCTGTAGATCCAGCTCATCTGGTCTTTGTCGAGGCCAAGGTCCCGCCGGATATCGGGCGAGAGCGTGGCGATGCAGGCCCGGTCGAGATAGGTGATCGCCGCAAGCGCCAACATGAAGCCGACAACGCGGAAGCGGGTGCGGGAAGGAGCGGTGTTCGTCATGAAGGCGGGCGCGGCCTGATCGGTGGGATGGAGGGAGGCAGCACCAGATTACAGCGCAGGGGAGGTCACGGCACCTCGGCAGCAGCCGTGACCAGTTCCCGGAGGGTCGCTCTCAGCAGCGATTCCCCGCCGAACTCCATCCCGAGTTGGCGGATCTTGCCCGTCTGAATCTCGTTCCGCGGGAAAGTCTGGCTCCCGCCGATGACGGCTTGGCTGCCGGAGATTTCTTTCGCCAGATGGGCCACGTCCCATTCGGAGATATAACGGTCGCAGCAGTTGAACGCCTCGCCGGCGATCGACTGGGCCGGAGCGGTCAGCAACAGCGAGGCCGCCTTCGCCACGTCGGCGGCATGGACTTCTTTCCCGCCGCGGCGGCAGTCCACCGACTCGCCTCGCACTACGCGTTGCACCACCCCGAACCACTTGCTGTCCTGGATCGGGTGGGCGACGCCGTAGATTCCCGTCGGCCGCAGGGCGCAGATCGGATACCCCTCGCCAAGGCCGTAGCTGTGCACGAACTTCTCGATCGCCGCCTTGTGCGCCCCGTAGTGGTGCGTCGGCCACAGAGGATGCGCCTCGTCGAGGGGCCGGTCGTCGAGAATCTTCTCATGCACCGCACAGGTCGAGATGAACACGAACCGGCCGACACCCGCCTTCCGAGCCGCTTCGATCAGCTTCAAAGTCCCGACGACGTTCTTCTGTACGAATTCAATGACGTCCCCTTCGCCCCCGCGGAATCCGCCGCCGGGATGGTACAGGGCCGAGTGAACGACTGCGTCGCAGCCCCGCACCAGCTCTGAGGTCGAACTGTCATCTCCCAATTCGCCGGGCAGCCATTCCAGGCGGCCTTCCAGCTCATCGAAACCGGTGCGATCACTTTCCGGCCGGTACCAGCACCGCAACGTATGGCTGTCAGCCAGCGTGCGAACCAGAGAGCGTCCCAGAAACCCCGTCGCGCCCGTCACGGCACTGCGCATGTTGATTCTCCTTATCCGGTAAACGGCAGGTCTCCGCAGTCTAAGCGCCGGCCCATGAGTCGAAAACCTCAGACGTGTGCCGCAGCACTTATCTTTCGGCGTGGCCTAACACTTAGCAGGAAAGTCATTTCCCTCCCTGACCTCATGTCGGAGGGTTAGGAACAGTACTTAGGCCACCGAGAAGATCGCCCGCATGAGGGCGAAGCGAGCGAGATTCTGCCATGAGGACAGTGTCTGTCCTGTCGTGCCGCCGTTCAAAAATCGTGCCTTTTCGTGAGCCGAGAATCGATATCAATTACGGGGAACTCCAATGCGGTCGAGCGCGTCCATAGGCGGCGGGCGCAGGCCGATCCTTTGGAGTTCCATCGCGCGTCGGAACAATAGACTCCTCACTCATCGCGGCTGCGCTAGCGACGCCTTTTCATGCTCCCAGACATTAGTGTTTTCACCAACAAAAAGATCGATCGAGTACGGCAGATCCGCAAGCCTACGCATTTGTGATGTTTTTTGTGTTGACGGTCGATCCGTGCACTTGCATACTGACCTTGCAAATCTTAGGCGCGTTTCTTGTCGCCTGCGGGAGTTGATACCGCGAGTTTCTAACTCATTGGACTCTCCGACCCTCCTTTCCAAAGACGCTCTTTCATGCGCAAGCTTCTCTGCCTGCTGTTGGTGGCTCAGGTCGGGTTCGTTCTTGGTTGCGGAGAGACGTTGCCGCCGGCAAAGGTCGAGACTCCGTCAGCCGAGCCTCCCAAGTCGACAGACGGCAAAGTACTGCCGACAACTCCCGTGACTCCTCCTGCTTCGGGAGCGACTCCGAACGGTGCCGGCGCGGACAAGAAGTGACCTGATGCAATGCGATCCTTCTTGAGATCTCGACGCGCTCGCGAAGAGGCGTGCATTAAGCGGGTAGCGCCTTAATTCCTATATTTTTCGGCAATTTTCGGGGAGTGGTCTCGCCAGCCGCCCCAAGTACGTCGATCCCGATCGGATTCTCTCGCATCTCGGTCTTCTCCGAAGCGTTTGCAGCGTTCGCTGCTGTTTCCTGTCCTTATTTCTGATTCTGGGAGAGCGTCGTCATGAAAGTCCGTTCCACTTCAAAGGTCCGCGCAGTGCGGCAGGGTTTCACCCTGATCGAACTGCTGGTCGTGATCGCGATCATCGCGATCTTGATCGCCCTGCTGCTTCCGGCCGTGCAGCAGGCCCGCGAGGCCGCCCGCAAGTCGACCTGCAAGAACAACCTCAAGCAGATCGGCTTGGCGCTGCACAACCACCACGACACACACAAGCACTTTCCGGCGGCCGTCGCCTTTGCCCGGAAAGAATTGACCCCCGTAGCGCCGGCGACTGTCGGCGAGCCGGATCTCTCGGCGGGGCAATGGTACGGGAACGGTTACACTCAGTCCGAGATCGGTCCCAGCTGGATGACCTACCTGTTGCCGTTCATGGATCTCAGCACGCTGTGGGATGAGCTTCAGCCATGGCACAAGGCAGGCACCTACGGCCGCAACTGGAACAATGAAGAGGTCCAGATCGGACTGGCGATCAGCGGTCAATACTCAGCCGGCGGCGCAACCACTGTTCCAGACCCTCGGCTGGCATTCATCGCCCGCAAGCAGATTCCTTCCTATACCTGCCCCTCAGGGCTCAACCCAGGCACGACGTCCTGGGGCTTCGGCACCGCCAGTTATGCCATGAGCTTCAGCATGGGAGATAGCTGGGGCGTCGGAGACCGCTATGGCCGCCGGCGACGGATGTCTGAAGTGACCGACGGGCTGGCCTACACGGTCGCCGTGAGCGAGACCGGCCGCGCGGGGGGAGTCGGCGCGGCTTGGAATGCCGGGAGCGGCAATCAGAGCACCTGGCTGGGTTCTCCGAATGAAGGCCAGTTGTGGCCCCATGTGCGGCACATCTATTTCCAGAACCATTACGCTCCGAACGGCAGCAAGTCGACGGGCCAGTTCACGGACGCGGGCTTCAACAGCGGGCATCCCAGCATGATCCACACACTGGCATGCGATGGGTCCGTCCATGTGGTCTCGGAAAACGTGAATCTGGCGGTCTGGGTTTCCATGGGACCCATTCGGTCGTACCCGAATCTCGGCAACGCGGACATGTCGAACTTCGGCAAGTTCATGAGTGGCGCGCCGTCCGTCTGGAAGCCGGGCACGACAGCCAATACGTTCACCGAAGTCCAATGCCAGTGGGACGACATCTAATCGCGCGATGGCATGGAATGTGACTTTTGTTGGGCCGAGCCGCGTGGTCCGCGGCTCGTTTTCCGCTCGGCTTTGTGGCTCGGATGGTAGGCAATATCACACGCCATCGAGACGAACGTACTTTCGGACGCCGCATCGCAACAACGATCGCCAGAGCGCTTGAGATTGAGCGTCGTACGCTCGATCGAAAGTCGTATTGAGTTCGTCTATCGCCTTCCTGGGAACTCTCAAGCCTTCCCGCGCCATGAAGCCCGTCGAGCGGCCATAGGCTTTCAATTAGCTGGAATGGCGCGACAAATGCGACCAATGTGGTCGCCAAAGTCAATAACAGGCTCTCTTAGAATTAACAAAGAGCGCAACGCGCTCGGCTAAACAGGTTCTACGCCGATCGGACTTCTCCGAAGCGTTTGCAGCGTTCGCTGCTGTTTCTTCTCCTCATTTCTTGTCATGGAGAACGACATCATGAAGGTCCAATCCGTCCGCCGAAACCGGCCAGCACGACAGGGTTTCACCCTGATCGAACTGCTGGTCGTGATCGCGATCATTGCGATCTTGATCGCACTTCTGCTGCCGGCCGTGCAGCAGGCCCGCGAGGCCGCTCGCAAGTCGACCTGCAAGAACAACCTCAAGCAGATCGGCCTGGCGTTGCACAACCACCACGATACGCACAAATACTTTCCCGCAGCGGTTGCCCACGCGCGGAAGGAACTGACACCCATGGCGCCGGCCACGGTGGGCGAACCCGATCTCTCGCCGGGCCAGTGGCACGGAAATGGCAACTCGCAGTCTGAAATCGGCCCCGGCTGGATGACCTACCTGCTGCCTTTCATGGATCTGAGTTCCCTCTGGGACGAACTGCAGCCGTGGCACAAAGCAGGCATCTACGGACGCAACTGGAACAATGAAGATGTCCAGGTCGGGTTGGCGATCAGCGGCCAGTACTCGACCGGCGGCGCAACCACCGTTCCGGATCCTCGGCTCGCATTCATCGCCCGCAAACAGATTCCTTCCTACACCTGCCCCTCCGGGCTGAACACTGGCACGACTTCGTGGGGCTTCGGCACCGCCAGCTACGCCATGTCTTTCAGCCTCGGTGACGGATGGGGAATCGGAGATCGATACGGTCGTCGTCGCAGGATGTCCGAGGTGACCGATGGGTTGGCTTATACGATTGCTGTGAGTGAAACCGGCCGTAGTTCCGGCGTCGGGGCCGCATGGAACGCCGGCGACGGCAACCAGTGCACCTGGCTGGGCTCGCCCAATGAAGGGGCCTTGTGGCCGCATGTGCGGTACATTCACATGTACAACGCGTACCTGCCGAACGGCAGCAAGTCGACGGGCCATTTCTCGAATGCCGGTTTCAATAGCGGCCATCCGAGCATGTTGCACGCGCTGGCCTGCGACGGGTCCGTGCACGTCGTTTCGGAAAACGTCAACGCGGCGGTCTGGGTGTCCATGGGCACCATGCGGCCCTATCAGAATTGGGGGACGACGGACATGGCCAACTACGGCAAGTTCATGTCGGGAGCTCCGTCCGTGTGGAAGCCGGGCACGACGGCCGGGAATTACACCGAAGTCCAGTGTCAGTGGGATGACATCTGATAGCTTCTTTTCATGAGCTGTCGCGTAGGATGGGCCGAGCTTCCCGGAGCTCCGGCCCATCATTGTTTGATGGCCGAAGTGTTCATCACGGCCGAACCCCGGGACCGCGCTCGGAATTGATGAGAAGCAATGCGCGAGTCGACAGGCATCAGCGGGCCGACTGTGCACGTTCCTCGGCCCACTCCATTCGATGGGGAAGCACCGGACCTTCGCCAACGACGGCCGCGAGTGCTTCGTCAACTCTTAGGGTTGGGGATCGCTCCCCGGCGGTCAGGGCCTTCGCAAAGACGGCTACGTACTTGACTCAGTCACGTCGAGTGGACGATGTTGCCGCAAAGCGGCACAAACGACGCAAAAGCATCTCCGGTCAAACGGTGTCGAGAGGATTTCATTCTCCCGTTCTCGTTTGCGACTTTTGTGCCTTCTTGCGGCCATCAGCCTGGAGCCTCTTCAACGGCTCGATGAGTCCAGGATGTCATCGCCTTCGCAAAGCCGCAGACCCGGCCACCCAGCCTCGATTCCTCGCGTGGACCAGGCCTTAGGCCAGCAGCGGCGTCAGGAGCTTCGCGTCGTAGACGTCGGTCAGCCGCTCGTCGCGGCCGTGGAGGTGATACGTCGTCCGCGCGTGATCGAGCCCCAGGAGGTGCAGGATCGTCGCGTGCAGGTCGGCCACCTTCACGCGGTTCTCGACCGCATGGTAGCCTAGCTCGTCGGTCGCTCCGTAAGCCTGTCCCCCTTTGATGCCGGCTCCGGCCATCCAGACCGAGAACCCCTGCTTGTGGTGATCGCGTCCCGCCCCGCCCTGGCTGACCGGCGTGCGGCCGAACTCGCCTCCCCACACCACCAGCGTCGAATCGAACAGTCCGCGGCGCTTCAGGTCCTTGATGAGGGCCGCCGTCGGCTTGTCGGTCTGCAGGCAGCACCTCTTCGTCGCGTTGGCGTTGTCCGAGTGCGTGTCCCAGATCTGCCCCTCGACGAAGATCTGCACGTACCGCACCCCGCGCTCCACCAGCCGGCGGGCCATCAGGCACCGCTTGCCGTAGCTCTGCGTCGTCGGTTCATGGATGCCATAAAGCTCCTGCGTCTCTTTCGTTTCTTCCGAGAGGTCGAGCGCCTTCTGGGCCGAGACCTGCATGCGGGCGGCGAGCTCGTAGCTGGCGATGCGGGCTTCGAGTTGCGGGTCGATCAGCGGGTGCTGCTCGCGGTGCTCGGCGTTGAGCTTCCGCAGCAGGTCGAGCCGCATCGCCTGCATCGATTCCGGAACTCCGGTTTCCGACTGCAGATGCATGACCGGCGGGCCGTTGTGACGGAAGTGAACCCCCTGGTATTTCGGCGGCAGCCAGCCGGACGACCAGTTGCGGGTGCCGTCAACGGGGAGGGAGCTGTCGTTCCGCAGCACGACGTAAGCCGGCAGGTCGCGATTGCCCGAGCCGAGGGCGTAGCTGACCCACGATCCGATGCTGGGCCGGCCGGTGATGATGCGGCCCGTGTGCATCATCCACAGCGCCTGCTCGTGGTTGTTGTGCTCGGTATACATCGAGCGGATGACCGCGATGTCGTCCGCGCAGGTCGCCGTGTGCGGGATGATCTCGGAGTATTCGACCCCGCTCTCGCCGTGCTTCGAGAACTTGAACGGGACCCCCATCAGCCCCCCGTGCGACGAGATGGCGACCAGATCGGTGAACCACGCGGGCATCTTCTGGCCGTCGCGCTTGGTCAGCTCGGGCTTCGGGTCGAGCAGGTCCATGTGGCTCGGTCCGCCGTGCTGGAAGAGCTGGATGACGGCCTTCGCCCTGGGAGCATGGTGGCAGCCCATCGGCTCGCCGGCGTGCGGGTTGTGCGTTCCCGCACGGGCCCGCGGGGCGTCGTCATTCAACAGCGAGGCGAGCGCAAGGCCGGCCATCCCGGAACCCATGCGCGAGAAAACCTCGCGACGTCCGATGAGATCGGTCAGCGTCGAGCGATCGTAGTTCTGGCAGTGCATGGACGTTCGCCGTGGTGGGATATTCGGTGAGATGAGACCCGTCGACACGCCAACGCGCGGCGACCTCAGTGCACGAACAGGAACTCGTTGCTGTTGAAGAGGGCTTGAGCGACGTGCGGCCAGGCGGCGTCGCGAGACGGCTGCCCTTTCGACGCCAAATTGAGGAACTCGCGAACGGCGGCCCGCTCGCGAACGGTCGGGTTTCGAGCGTAGGTTTCCAGCCACGCCTGCGTGATCCGCTCGTTTTCATCGGCCGCCGCCAGCAGCCGCCTGGCGAAGGCATCCGCAGCTGTCTCGACGAAGCGGCTGTTGGACAGCGTCAGGGCCTGCGTGGCGACGATCGCCTCGGTCCGCTGCGTGCAGTTCACTTCCATCCGCGGCGTGTCGAAGAGTTCGAGCAGCGTGATCGGCTGGCTGCGGCGGACCTTCAGATAGATGCTGCGGCGGTTGCCGGCGGGGGTGTCCGGCACGACAACCTGCCCGTCCCCCTGGCGAGAAACGTCCACCGGTTTTCCGAACATCTCAAGGTTCAGCTTGCCGCTCAGCGCCAGCAGCGAGTCGCGGACGACCTCTCCCTGGTGTCGCCGCGGAGGCCAGGCCCCCAGCAGCACGTTCCCCGGATCGGCCTCCGCTTTCTTCGGATCGAGATCCGAGGTCTGGCGATAAACCGTCGAACGCAGAATCAGGCGATGCAGCGCCTTCTGGCTCCACCCAAGTCCGCTTCCCGTCTTCTCTCCTGTCTCCTGACTCCTGTCTCCTGACTCCTTCCCCTGGAACTCGCACGCGAGCCAATCGAGCAGTTCCGGGTGCGAGGGCTTCTCGCCCGAATGTCCGAACTGGTCGACGGTCGGGACGAGGCCGCGTCCGAAATGAGCCGCCCAGACGCGATTCACATGAACGCGGGCGGTGAGGGGATTCGACGGATCGACCAGCCATTTCGCGAAGGCGGTGCGGCGGCCGGTCGACTTGTAGACGGGTTCGGGCTTGTACTCGTATCCCGCGGGGACCAGCACGGCCGGCAGTCCCGGCTCGACGTTCGCCCCGAAGCTGTTGAAATCGCCGCGTCGCAGCACCTTCCCCTGCGTGGGATTGCCGTCGAGGTCGAGCAGTCCGCGGAGTTGCGTGATGGTCTTCTTCTGCGCGGTCTCCGCCGCGACGGCCGCCTTGAGGCGGTCGATCTCGGACTGATAGTCCTTGAACTGCCGGGCGAGTTCCGCGTCATCAATCGTCACCGCCGGCCCGTGCTCGGAGACGAGCTTCTTCTGTTCCTCGTTCCGCTTGTCCGGAGCGATGAGCAGCGCGGCGGCGATCTTCTCGCGAACGTCTGCGGGGACGACGCTGCCCTGCCCGAGTTCGACGCTCAACCGGTCGAGTGCGAGTCCTTCGAACGTGGCGCCGGGAGTGAGAACATACCGCCGCAACTCGATCTCGATCTGAGCGATGCGGGCCGTCGACGCCGCCGTTCCTTCGTGATGAATGACGCCGTCATCGAAGGTGCTCTTGATGACGCCCGCCGCATCTCGCGAGATCTTCACTTTCGCGGCGCCCGAGGGAGCAAGGGCCCGCGCAAACTGGTCGGGAGGCACGGCCTGCTGGTGCTTCGCGAGGTAGTGGGCGATGACGTCCTTGCCCGCGTCGGGCCCGCCGAAGATCGGCGAGCCGCGGAGGTTGTTGTTCTCATCCACATAGCCGTGCGAGACGACGATGTTCCCGTTGAGGTCGCGGAAGTGAAGGATCACGACTTGCATGGCGGTGTTGGTGGCGGGACCGTCGTCCTTCGACGTCCAGCGGAAATCGAACTCGGCGTTGAATGCTCCCGCAATTGACGTCGGACGCGACAGCCGGACGATGGCATAGCCGGGCTTGCCTGCGATGTCGTCGATCACGAGCGCGCCGTTTTCGCTGCGGGTCTTCCAGCCGCTGGCGGTTCCGTCATACTTCACCGACCACTGCGAGCTTGGCTCCGCGGCATCGAAGCCATCGGAGACGTTGCTCCAGGCGATCGCCAGCTTCTCCGCAAGCAGCTTCTGGCGGTGCGTCGACTGCCAGTCAGCCATCTGCTTGTTGAGGGCCGCGATCCGGCCGTCGACCTCTACGTTGTGCTTGTTGATCTCGGCCTGCTGGGCTTCGCTCGCGAGCGGGATTGCTCGCTCGATTGACGCCAGCCAGCGGTCCGGGTCGTACGACGACAGCAACACCGCATGCAGCTGGTAGTAGTCCCGCTGCGTGAAGGGGTCCTGCTTGTGGGCGTGGCACCGGGCGCATTGCAGCGTGACGCCCAGGATGGCCGAGCTGACGATCTGGACCGTGTCGGCCATCGTCTTGTAGCACTCGGTCTTCTCCTTGTAGCCCGGGTAAGTCCCGTCGGCGGCGGTGCGGAGGAAACCGGTAGCCACGAGGGCGTCTTCCATCTCGGGCGTCAGTGTGGACGCTCGCCGCCAGTCGAACATCTCGTCGCCCGCAAACTGCTCTATGAGAAAGCGGTCGTACGGCTTGTCGGCATTGAGCGCACGGATGACATAGTCTCGATACCGCCACGCCTCGGGACGCTCGCGGTCGGCCTCGAGGTAACCGTCCGAATCGGCATAGCCTGCGACGTCGAGCCAATGGCGTCCCCAGCGCTCGCCGTAACGGGGCGAATCGAGAAGCGTATCGATCAGCCGCTCATAGGCGTCCGGCCGGTCGTCCTTGAGGAAGGCTTCGAGTTGCTCGCGTGTCGGTGGCAGGCCATGCAGATCGAAACAGAGCCGCCGCAGCAGGACCGCCTTGTCGGCATCGGCGTTGAACGAGAGCCCCTTCGCTTCGAGCCGCGCCAGCAGGAAAGCATCGATCGGGGTGCGGACGCGATCGGCGTGCTGAACCGTTGGAACCGCGGCCCGCTTCGGAGGCTGGAACGACCAGAACTGCCGGTCGGATTCCTTGACCGATTCGTCGCCGTCGGCGACTTCCAGCGGAGTTTCTTCCTTCCCCTTGATAGGAGCCCCGCCCGCCACCCATTTCACAAGCACATCGAGCTGCTTCGCATCCAGCGCCCCTTCCTCCTTGGGGGGCATCGTCCCTTCCTTGATCCGCTCGATGAGGACGCTCTCGTCCGCCTTGCCGGGGACGATTCCCGCCCCGCTATCCCCACCCTTCAGAATCGCGAACCGGCGGCGGAGATCGAGGTTCCCCTTTTTCTCCTTTTCGCCGTGACACTTGAAGCACCGCGCCTCGAGAATCGGAGCGACGTCGTCCTCGAAAGTGAGCCGCGGCTCCTCGGCAGGCGAGAGGCCGGCGAAGGAAAGCACGACGAGGAGAGCCCCGAAACGAGAGCCCACAACCGTGCGCCGCTGCGCACGCGCCGACGACCACCTTCGACTGCTCACGGGCATCGTTCGGTCCTGTTCGAGAGTCGGTCCAGCCGGAGAGCAAGCCTCGGCGGCCCGCTGAGTCACTCATCCAAATTCTGGCATCCGATAAGAGATGTTGCAACGCGAGGAGAGGCCGGGGCAAATCTGATCGAGAGATGCGAGGCAGATCCAAAGCAGAAGAAACTTAACCGGTGCAAACCGGGAAAACAGAGAAGGAGAGCCCGAAATGGAATCGTGTCGGACAGGGGGGACGGAATTCTTCGGCGTCAGATTCGCTGGCCGTGTTACTTCTCCGTTCTCTCTGTTTGCTCCCGTCAGCAACGTCTATTGATTTCCGTCTTTGACCGGATGTCGGCGACTCGTCAGCGAGAACACGACTTGCCTTCTTCAACGAATCCTCGGTGAACTTCGAGCTTGGTATCGACTGCGCCGACGACGTTCGAGTGAACATGTCTCGGAGACGCAAAAAGGCACGTCATCCGCGATGGACGACGTGCCTCGATTCCGATCAGCGCTTCGGCGCGACTTCGCCCCGCCGAAGCCTCGGTGCTTCCGCTCAGCGGCGGAACGTCGCGAGGAACGCGCTCCGCTGACCGTTGACCGACCACTTGTTGCCGAGGCCGTTCCCCTGGAACGCCCACTGCGTGGCGAAGGCCGGGTGCGAATTCTCGACCTTGGTCAGCGGCTTGTAGTACACGATTTCGTTCGTGCAGATGCAGTCCCCCTTCTTCAATCCGCGGGTCTCGATCGAAGCGACCTTGCCCGCCTTGAAGACTCCCTTGCCGGTCACATGATCGTTCTTCAGCGAGAACGGGACGCGATCGATCTGGGTGACGTCCCCCGAGAGATCCTTCGCCGTATCACGAACGAAGGCGACGAGTGCATCCAGCTGAGCGTCGCTGGCCTTCTCATCGACAAGGATCACGGATTTGGTCTTGCCCGACGAGAGCTTGAACACGCCGGTGTCGCCCAGCGTCCCTTCGGCATTGACCACGAGGGCCACGCCCAGCCCGTCGAGCGACACGCCGTTCCACGTTCCCTGGTCCACTTTCCACGCCATCAGCGCCTCTTTGCCCGCCGCGTTCATCTGGGCGTTGGCAAAGCAGGGGCCGGTGTAGACATCGCACGAGCGCGCTTCGACATATTCCCCCGTGATCGTCGCCGCCGACGCCACCGAGGCCGACAGAGCCAGGACGCAACCCGCCACAGAAAACAATCTCATGAATGGACTCCCGCTCCGATTTCGGAGGACTCAAAGGCACGAGGCGCAATCACCGGTGACACCAATGCCGCTCGATGATCCTCGGTTCATTCTGAGTCGCTCGCGAGAGGGCGTCAAGGAGGATCCGCGGGCAAATCGCCTCAAAACCGCAGAGTTTCAAGCCGTTTTCTGCCGCGGCTCGAGCTCCTCCAGCCGACGCTTGAGTTCGGCATCGGGGGGAATCTCAAGGGCGCTCTGGGCCTTCCGGAAGCGGGCTTCGAAGTCCGCCAGCACCGGGGCCGCTTCCAACTTGGCTTCGTTCGACACGCGATCGGTGAAGAGGACGCCGTCCAGGTGGTCATATTCGTGCTGAATGACGCGGGCGGGGAGCTCATCGAGCTTCATCTCGAACTCTTCGCCCGTCAGGTCGAAGGCCCGCACGACGATCTGCTCGGCCCGCCGCACCGGAAGATAAAGGTCGGGAATGCTGAGGCAACCCTCTTCCCCCTCTTCGCTCCCCTTCTTCCGGACGATCTCCGGATTGATGAAGACGAATTCCTGATCCTTCTCGTCCGACTCGCCCGTGACGTTGACGACGAACAGCCGGTACGGAAGCGCCACCTGGTTGGCGGCGAGGCCGATTCCCTTCGTCGAATACATCAGCTTGAACATCTCGTCGACCACGTTCCGCAGCGCCGCATCGATGGCGACGATCGGCTTCGACTTCCAGCGGAGCGCCGGATGGGGGTAATGGACGATCTGCATGGAAGAGCAAGCGGCCGGTTTGCGGGAGCGGTCGGTGAGGTATGACGAGTGGATTATAAAGGGACCGCAAGGGAGGGTCGAGCAGCTCACCCGCCCGAGTGCTCGACGCGGTAGATTTCGGTCAGCAGGTCTTCGACCGACTTGAATTTCTTTTTCCCCTGCGTGACCGTCTCGATCTTCTGCCTCGCATCGCTCGAGGAGTGCCCCAGGGCCAGCAGCGCTTCGTATGTCACCGTGATCACGTCGGGAGCGGACTGCGCTTCCGGCGGCAACTCCTTCGACGCCATCAGCGCGAACTTCGTCATCTTGCGGCGCAGCTTCGCGATGATCCGCTCGGCCAGCGCCGCCCCGATGCCCGGAAGTGCCGACAGACCTTTCGCATCCTGCTCTTCGATGCACACGGCCACCTCGCGGACCGGGCGGACCATGCTCCGCAGCGCCTTCTTCACGCCGACGCCGTCGACCGAGCAGATCATGTCGAAGAATTCGCGCTCGACGTCGCTCAGAAAGCCGATCATCCGTGGAGTCAGCCGCCCCTGTTGCGGGTTGCCCTCGATGTATTCGATCGTCCGCAGGCTGACCGTCTCGCCGACCTTCGGCTGAAGCTGGCGGCGGACGAAGTCGGGAACGAAGACTTCGTACTCGAATGCCCCCGCTTCGATCGTCGCCTCGGTCTCCGAGACGTGAATCAGCTTTCCGGTGATGCGTGTAATCATGCGAAGGGTTGAGCGGAGGTTCGGCGGAGAGCTGCCGACGGGTTCAATCGGCGGCCTTGAAGACCAGGCATGCGTTGTGTCCGCCGAACCCGAAGGAGTTGTTGATGGCGTACTGGCACGACACCGATCGCGACTCGTTGGGGACGCAATCGATATCGCACTCGGGATCGGGTGTGCGGTAATTGATCGTCGGAGGAACCCGTCCCGTCAACAGCGATTGAACACACGCCACCGTTTCCACCGCGGCCGCCGCACCAATCAGGTGCCCCGTCATGCTCTTGGTCGAACTCATCGGAATGCGGCGGGCATCGCATCCGAAAACCTGCGTCACCGCACGCGTCTCGGCCGCGTCGTTGAGCTTTGTGGCCGTCCCATGGGCGTTAATGCAGGCACGGCCCACGAGGTGCCCGGGCGAAACATCCGCCCGCTGCAGCGCCAGCCGCATCGCACGCGCCGCTCCCTCCGCACTGGGGTCGGGTGCGACCAGATGATGAGCGTCCGTCGTCGCACCCCAGCCCACCAGTTCGGCCAATGGTCGGACGCCGCGCGCGCGGATACTGGCCTCCGACTCCAGGATGATCGCCCCCGCCCCTTCGGACATGATGAATCCGTCCCGCTCGGCGTCGAACGGTCTCATCGCCCGTGCGGGATCATCGTTGTAGCGCTTCGTCATCGCCATGATGTTGGCGAACGAGGAAATCCCGAGCCGCGTGATCGAGGCCTCGGTCCCTCCGGTAATCACTACATCGGCATCCCCGGCTGCCAGCAGATGCGCCGAAGCAATCAGTGCGTGCGCGGACGACGAACAGGCGCTGCTCGCCATGTGCGACGGGCCGGTCGCCCCGAAAGCGAGGCTGATATTGGCGCACGCCGCGTTCGGCATGAGCAATGGAATCGTCAAGGGACTGACGCCGCGCGATCCCTTGCGCAGCAGACGCTCGGTCTGCTCCTGAAGCGTCAACATCCCGCTCAATCCCGCTCCGAACAGGACCCCGGTCCGATCTCCGAGGTTGTGGAGCGGAAGTCCGGCCTGCAACAGGGCCTGTCGAGCCGACAGCACCGCGAACTGACTTGCGCGATCCATCCGATGGGCGGAAACAAGCGGGTGCTCGTCCAGCACGGAGAGGTCGGGCTCTTTCACTTCGCCGCCGATCCGCACCGGAAGGTCCGAAACATCGACGATCGTCAACGGCGAAAGCCCGCATTCACCGGCGCAGAGTCGCTCCCAGAATCGAGCGACGGTTTGTCCGAGGCTGGAAACGACGCCAAGCCCCGTCAGAAAAATTCGCGCGGCCATGTTCGGGGAAGCATCTCTGCAGGATGACAGCTGGCGGCAGCCCTGCCACCGCTGGTACTTTTGCGACCGGGGTATCTTAGAGAGACGGCCGGTTTTCACCAATCCCGGCGAGAGCGGAAGTCGGCCGCCATCCGGAAATTCCGAACCGCGCAATAAGGCAGCCCTCGTCTCCTCTGGCGAAGAAGTCGAGGGCTGCTTTAATTCGGGCGAATGGGCGATTGTCACCGGCTCGTGACGGGACTGCCGGCGAGGCCATAGGAAATCATAGAGACTACCGACCGGCAGCGATCAGAAATCGCAGCCGCGGACGAACGCCGCAATAAACACGAGGAACATCGGCGCTCCGAGAAGCCACAGAGCCAAGGCGTATTTGATTTTTCCCGCACGGGCGGCCAGGCGTTCATTCGTCAGAAAAGTGGGGGTCAAACGTTTCATGGCGAAATTTCCTTTCGAGAAAACTGAAACTCGGTAACCGTCGAACCGACCTTACCCAAAGCACCTCGCAAGTCGCGTGCCATCGTTCGACTCAAGTTCCAGGGAGTTTGCCATGAAGGTGGGAATCGTCGGATCAGGGTTGGTGGGATCGACGGCCGCGTATGCTCTTGTCATGCGAGGCATTGGCCGGGAGATCGTCCTGGTCGACCTCAATGAGAAGCGGACACGGGCCGAGGCGGCCGATATTTCGCATGCGGTCCCTTTCGCGTCCCAGCAGCGGATCCTTGCGGGGCAATACGATGATCTCGCCGGTGCCAGGGTGGTCATTCTGTCGGCAGGAGTGAGCCAGCGTCCCGGCGAGACCCGCATGCAGCTCCTGACGAGGAATGCCGCCGTTTTCGGCCAGGTCGTTCCGAACGTACTCAAGTTTGCCCCGGATGCCGTGCTGGTCGTGGCGACGAACCCCGTTGACGTCATGACGCACATGGCGGCGCGGTTCGCCGCAGCTCTCGGCGTTCCTTCCCACCGCGTGATCGGCTCGGGAACAACGCTCGACACGGCGCGCTTCCGGTCGCTCCTCGGCGACCGGGTGGGCGTGGACCCTCACCACATTCACGCTTACGTTCTGGGCGAACACGGAGACTCCGAGGTTCTCACCTGGTCGACCGCGATGGTCGGGGGAATGCGATTCGCTGACTTCGCCCGCGCTCGCGGGGTCGCGCTGGACGAAGCGATGCGTGCCGAGATTGATAGCGGCGTCCGTCGCGCCGCTTACGTCATCATCGAGGGGAAGGGATCGACCTACTACGGGATTGGCTCGGCCCTCGCGCGCATCGTGGATGCGGTGCTTCACGACCAACGGTCCATTCTGACGGTCTGCACCCCCGCCGCAGAGGTTTGCGGGGTGAAGGACGTGACGCTTTCACTGCCGCGGATCGTCGGAGGCTGCGGCGTTCTCGAAGACGTTGCGATCGAACTCGATCCGCAGGAAGAGGAAGCACTCACCCGGAGCGCTCAACTCATTCGAGAGGCCATCGAACTCATACCCGTCTCCACGTGAGAGTGCCCGTCCCCACGCGAGAATGCATCTCCTGGTCTGCCCGCCGGTGGATTGACCGATTCGAACCACGTTCGCGGAGATTGAGCGTTGGTCGTCGCTCATTGATCAATGGTCATTGTGGAGAGCTGACGAATCCAATCATCACTCACCAATGATCAACGACCAATGACAAATTCTTCGACCCGTTAACGAGCATGTCGCGGCATGGTCACAGCGCGGCGACCTTTCAAGTGAATCGGTCCGCCAGAACATCGTCCAGTAGTGAACTGCGCTCGTTGCAACCGCGGTACGGCCTGGGCCGAAGTCAATGCCGGCCGATGAATTCGGATCCGGGTCGCATGATAAGATCATGACCCCGCCCGGTGCCCCATCCCGGGAGCGCCCCTTCAAACGGCGCCGTCGCTGCAATCGGAACCGCTGATGCTTTCCAGACCAGAAGACGGGCATTTTCTTCGGGAAAATGTCATCTCAGTGAACACGGCCGTCAAGCCAGACATCGTTCGCCAGCAGTGCGTTGACACTTCCTCTGGACGACCTAACTCCGGACGGCTTCGGGGCTTCGGGAAGAGCCTGACGTGTGCAGATGTGCGGCACCTTCGACCGAGTTTCCCGTGGCGGGTTGCAACGTGAAAAGGGACCACCACTTATGGTGTACACCTTGCTTGCTGCTCACTATCAGTCCTAGCATGGATTTGGACAAGACCCGGCAGGGCACCAAATCATGCGCCGCAGCACACGACAAAACCGACTTTCGACACGTCTCTCGGCACCACGGACGCGACGCGCCCCGCGGGCCGGTCACGCTCCGTCCCGCCCGGTCGTCGCCTACCGGCAGCGAGGCCAGGGCAAGACGCTTTCTAACTCGTTCAATGCTCCAGAGTTGTGGCACGAACCGCGGGACGCTGCGGAAATCCGCTATCACGTGCAACCGGCCGGCAAGGGTTATGTCCATGCGGTGACCGTCCAGGAAGTCCGCGACAGACTGACGCTCCTGCCGGAACACGTCATGGCGGGATTGGAAGTCGTCCAGTTGAGCCGGATGACCCGCAAACGGGCGCTCTTTCCCTGCTACGGGATGCAATGGGGGTGCGCGGTGTATCTGTATCCGGTCGAAGAATCGCTGGTGGAAACGTACGTCCGGCCCCCCCGACCCGAACAGATCAAAGAAGCAGGAATGTACGGGGGTCGATGGTATGAGGACGGGCGATTCTGGAAGCTGGCCTGGACAGCCGAGACGGTCCGGGACTTCTACCTGAACAATGTCCTCATTCATGAAGTGGGCCACGTCTACGATACGTGGAATTCCAGCTTCGACGCCCGAGAGCGTTACGCGAACTGGTTCGCTGAAGAATATGGTTTCCGAGCCTCTCGCGGACGTCGGTAAGACGCGATGAGAGATCTGCCGGTCCGGATCCGCACCAGAATCCGCCGAACACTCCAGCGCTCGCCTGCGGGTTCGCAAATTCGTCGCGTTCGATTCGCCGACGCGTTCAGTTCGCTGCCAGCGCGAGGTCGCGGTAGATCGCCTCGTTGATGGCCCGATTGCGGCGCTGATGCTGCGGCTCTCCCGGACGCCCATTCGCGGCCCAGCAGACCACCAGACCATGCACGGGATCCGCGAAGCCGATGGAACATTGCGAACCGCCATGCCCGAAGGTCCGCTCGGAACAGAACGGTCCATATCCATACGGCACCGTATCCCGCCCGTTCCGGTTCGAGTCGACGATGACGCCCAGCCCGAAGTCCACGACGTGCTGCAACGTCTCGTCGAACATCCCGACCCGTTGTCGAGAGGAGAAGCGGGACAGCATCTCTTCTCCCAGGGGGACT
>JADZEF010000058.1 GCA_020850695.1 Planctomycetaceae bacterium
AATGCGACAACGGTGGTCTGGCACTCACCGCGTCAAGCGCGTCAGAGAGGTCATCAGGTTCAGCAGTTTATTCCGACCTTGGAAGTACGCGATCGCCTGGTCGCTGACGGCATTCATTGTCACCTCTTCAATCATATTATTGATTCGGACTCTGGGCCGGGTGACGTCGGAAGATGTCGTTCCTCTTTGGGTGATGCTCTGTCCTCCGGCGACGCTCGTCACCTGGATGTATTCCTGGGCCCATTTGCACGGAATTGCGAATCAATGGAGGGTGATCTCGATCGACCGCAAGACCCTTGTCGTCCGCACGCCGAAGACGACCCGAAGCATTGATCTGACGGGGGCAAGGTGGTTTGACGGATACTCGTTCTCTGACGACCAGATGAGGTCTCTGGCGCCGCGCAAGACAATTGTGGTTTCATTCCCACCTTTTGGTCCGACGGACAGAATCTCCATCGGATGGAGCGAAGAGTCTGTTCGCGCTTTGACCCGAAGTCTCAACGCGAGCGGAGCCACGTATTGTGGTTCACGGAGTCGTTACGAGCGATTACAGCATCTCCTTTTGAGTGTTTGCGGCGCGACGGCATTTGTGCTGGTTGTGCAGTGCGGGATCTGGCTAGGCCGGCTCATCGCAGTTCCGATCGCGATTCCGGCTGCATCCTGGGCAAGCACGGCCGTTGTCGGAGCGCGACTTAGTTATGAAGTCTCGCGACATCTGGCAGGGGACCACGTCACCGGCGAAGGAAGTACAAAATGGATTCTCGTCTGGTTCTTCCTTGCCGCGGAATCAGTTCTCAGGCTTAACGTGCGTTTGCGCGATGCTCCGATACTTCTGGACCGGAGCCGGTTGGCATCGGCGGTGACTGTCGCGGCATTGCAGGTGGCCGCTGCTGTTCTGGTCTACATCATCCTGAAGCGACGCGAGTCACAGACTGCATCCTGAAGGTGTGTCGTGCGAGTTCCGCTTTTACTATCGCATCGCTTGCTCCGATCGCCCTGCCAGTGCTGCACCGTTACGATGGCCATCGTGAGCATTTACTCTTGCCGGCGATGAGATCCATGAGCGCCCAGCACACGATGTTTCAGCGGAAGGTTCCGTTCCTCGAACTGCTTGAGATCCGCCCCGTCGGATGCGAGCCGGGGCAGGCGACGTTCGAGTGCACCGTGCAGCACAAGCACCTGCGAACGTTCGGAATTCTGCATGGCGGCGTGGCGGCGACGATGCTCGACACGGCCATGGGTTACGCGGCCGGAACGCGGGCACCGGAAGGACATCACCTGGTGACGGTGCAGCTCAGCGTGAATTTCACGCGGCCCGCGCGCGAGGGAGACCGGTTGATCGCGATGGGTCAGGTGCAACACTCGGGCACCAAGACGGCCGTCGTGCAGGGAGAGATCCGCACGCCCGAGAATGAACTCGTCGCCGCCGGCACGGCGACATTCCTGTACCTTCCGCGCCCCGACAGCAAGCCCGCGGCGACGCCTCAGACCTCTTCCTGAGCCCGCGGTTGCGCAGCCGCCGCGAGGGCGAGAGCGCCATGCACGACCACATCCTCGCCGAGTGCCGCCGGAACAATCGTGAATGAGTCAGCGAGAGCCGGGAACACGTATTGTCGTGCCGCCGCCTTCAATGGCTCAAAGAACAGCGCCGCGTCCATCAGCGAGACCCCTCCACCGACGATGACGACCTCGGGAGCGATCAATGTGCTGGCCTGGGCGATCGCCCAACCGAGCGTCTGAGCCGCTTGGTTGAGGATGTGGTGAGCCGGAGCACATCCCTCACCGGCCGCGTCGGCGACGTGCCGCGTCGTCACGGCTTCGATGCTCCCGCCGGCACGTTCCAGAAGGCGGCGTGCCTCGGCCGCTTCTCCTTCATACCAGGTGGTTTGAGCTGAACCCGTCTCCAGACACGAGGCGATCCAGCTCTTCGCGGCCGCTTCAATGCCGCGCCCGCTGGCGATCGATTCGACCGTGTCATGCGCATCGAGCGCCGCCAGACCGGGTCGCAGGTGCCCGATCTCCGTGGCGGCGGGGCGGAACGTCCCGTGGATCCGGCCATCGACGCACAGCCCGCCGCCGATGCCGGTTCCGACCGTCACGTAAAGCACGATGCGGCGCCCCCGCCCCGCCCCGAACCGTGCTTCGGCCAGTGCCGCCACGTCGCAGTCGTTTCCCAACGTCGCGTTCAAGTCGAGTTCTTGCCGACACCATTCCACCAGCGGAAAGCCCGTCCAGCCTTCGATCTGGTGGCTCGTCAGCACAACACCCGAATCCCCCTGCACCGGCCCGCCGAAGCCGATCCCGAGTCGTTCGATGTTGTGCCGCCTCGTGAGCGATCGCGTCACGTCGACAATGTCGTGACGTATCCCCAGCGCGCCGCGGCGGGCGACAACATCCAGCCGAATCAGTTCTTCAAAAGGAGATCCGTCACCCCGGCCCACCGCCAGTTGCAGTTTCGTCCCGCCAATCTCGATTCCCAGGAACATGCTTCGGCCTTCGAACTCGATCGTGCGACAACCTGCGACGCCTCCGGGATTCTGCACACGGCGCCGTCATTCACGACGAAAGCGACGCCCCGGCGACCAGCCGACGCAA
This sequence comes from Planctomycetaceae bacterium, assembly GCA_020850695.1. Lineage (GTDB taxonomy): Bacteria > Planctomycetota > Planctomycetia > Planctomycetales > Planctomycetaceae > JADZEF01. Next base: position 2,596 of record JADZEF010000058.1, read on the forward strand.
TTCATCGCGCATGCGGTCGGCCGGCAGATGGACTCGTTGTCCGTGCCCCGGGAGCACCCAGTCGAACGAGTACCGCGTCAACCGGTCAAGCGACTCGATCTGCCTGGGCCACGAGTGCCAGCAATAGTCGCGGAACGCTTCGAGATGGCCCGTCTCCCGATCCCACGCCAGATGATCGCCGGTGAACAGATACCGGTCGTCGACCAGCAGCACGCAATGCCCCCGAGTATGGCCCGGCGTCGCAATCGCCTGGATCCCGTCCGCCAGTTCCCACGGGCCGTCACCATCCAGAACCACTTCCGCGTCAGGCTGCGAAGCCAGCTCGTCGCGGTGAATCACCCGCTGGGCGCGAAAATGACGGGCATACGCCGCCGCATCCGCCACGTCATCGCGATGCGTCAGGAAGATCGAGCGGATGCCGCCAAGCGACTCCAGCCGACTGACGAGCGGACGCGAAAACCGCGGCGAGTCGATCAGCCAGTTCCCCTCCGGACGCTGCACGAAATAGCTGTTCCCGCCATACGACCGCTGCGAATTGAACCCGCAGTAGTAAACCGATTCCTCAACGGGCAGAGGAAAGTCCCCATAAACCTGCTTCGGCTGATCCGCCCCCCGCGTCCCGATCGAACCGGTCGGGCACGACAGCAACGCGTGCAACGCGAGCGTGCGCTGTGCGGGCGTGACCGGCTGAGCCTTCACGAATGAACTTGCCTCGGCCGAACCAAACGTCGCCGGCGCAATCTGCCGGCAGGCGTCGCAATCAATGCAGGTGGAGTCGACGAAGTACTCGCCGGGGACGTTCTCGGAGACTGCCTTTTTCGGATTGGCCATCGAACGCCTCCCACAGAAGACCGCGGACGCGAACTCGCCACGACCAACCGCTTTTTCAAGCATCGTGCAGGCTCGCAACGGAAATTCTTGCGCGCAGGAGGCCGCTGGGGAAGGTCAGCCTGACGCCGCCGTCCCCGCCAAAGCCTTCTCCCCGTCTTCTTCGATAGCGATGATCTGCCGTGCGAGGCGGAAGGAACAATATCGCCGGAGTACGTCATACGACTGCATGGGGGAGACGAACGTCAGACACCACGCGCGCAGCCGCTCAACCTGGGTGGGATCGTCCCGGTCGAACTCGCGCCGCGTCGCGACACGATTCAGGATCCGCGCCAGTTCGAGCGCCGTCACCCCCAGCAGCGGCCGAAGCCGGCTTGCGAAGCACAATCGATCCAGAAACCAGCCGGTCTCCTCTTCGCGATGGAAGTGGCGGAACGAGTCGCTCGTCAGGGTGTACTCCACTCCGTCCTGTCGATGCGTCGCCGGGCGGTCGAAATGTCCGGTGGGGAACGACCGCGTCCGGAAGGCCGCGGCGTCGTAGGCCCGCTCGTCGCGTGTCAGCCAGCCGAGGTTTCTTTGCCGCTGCACGAATCCCGAAACGAGATCGTTGATGTTTCTTTTGGCCTCGACGACGGCCAGAACTTCCATGGCAGCCTCGCCGGGATCGACGCGCCCGATCACGAAGTCGAGTTCGGTCTGCGCAGCGCCCAGCGTCACACCCCGCAACACCACCAGCGACGACGTAGCATGACGCCACCGCGCCCCGAGGTCGGCCCGCAACGCGTCCTCCACGAAGCCTTCGAACCGGCGGCCCGCAACGCCGCTCCGACGTCCACGCTGGTGTTGCATCCGGGCTAGCTCGTCCTCGGCGTCCGCCACTCCGATTCGAGTGTGGAAAGCCGATAAGGCCGCCACCGCATGTTCCCAGTCAGCCTTCTGAGGGCATCGAGCTGCGGCGGTGTCCAACTCGTCGCCGCGTCTTTGCAGCGCCTCTTGATAAGTCGAGAGCTTCGCGGGATCG
>JADZEF010000059.1 GCA_020850695.1 Planctomycetaceae bacterium
CGCTTCCAGGTCATAGAACTCGAGCAGGTCCGACCCCTGCACCATGTGCCGCTTCTCGGCGACGAGAACGGGAAAGACCTCGTCATCGACCGTCTCGCGCCCTTCGAGCGCACGCGCCAGCGCCTTGCGAGCCTCGCGCAGCGTGAGGCCAAGGATCGCCTTGAGCACGCGCTCTTCGACCTCGGGCGGCATGTCGAGCCGGCCGTCCTTCGGGTGGAGAATGTCGCTGCAGTAATCGCGGATTTCCTCCATCCCGGGGAGCGGCAGCTCGAGCTTGATCGAGTCCTTCTGCAGCTCGATGGGGATCTCGATCAGCGGGGCGAAGAGGATGAGCGTCTTGCGCTGCGGGCCGAGGTTGCCGGCCAGGTCGCGCAGCCGCCGCACCACCTTCGGATCGCTGAGATACGGCTGGAAGTCTTTGACAAAGAAGACGTGATCGGGCGGGTAGGCTTCGACCTGGTCGAGAAACGTCATCGGGTCGGGGGTCGAGTCGACGAACTCGCCGATGGGGGGCTGCGCCCCTTTGGTGACTGTCCAAGTGACGAGCCCCTGCTCCATTTCGAGGGCGAGCGAGGCGATCTCGTTCTCCCAGCGTTCCTCTTCCCAACTCTGCAGGAAAAGGAGCGAATACCGCGCCTGAATACGCGAGCGGATGTTGTCGAGAACTTCAGAGGTCGACATGACGCACCGACGTGCCTGCGCGGAGAATGGAGCGGGCGGCGACAGGCGGCGGAATCGATCGAACGATCGGCGACGCCGCGGAAGCCCGGGTCACCCGATCATACCCGCGAGAGACTTGTGCGCAAAACGGTGCGGTCGTCGGCGAGAGAGGAAAAGGCCGGCCCGCGAATGACGCGAATAAACGCGAATGAAATACAGGAGAATTGAGGGCGGTTTTAGAGCCCTCGACGAGTTTGCTGAGAGAGCGCGTGACCTTCGAGCTTGCAGATTCCAGAACCATCGGCCGGTATTGCCAGACGGGGAACACTGATTGGACGCTGATCGAACGCTAATACATCATCGACGCCTGGCGGTGATTGTCTCGACGGCGTTAGGATCGAACGTTTCTGATCAGTTGCGGCATAGTCTTGCATCGGTGATTGCGCGTCACGTTAGCGTTTTCAGCATTCTGCATCTTTTTGGAAGACGCGATGCCAATCTCTGAACTGAAGAACTTGGTTGCACCTCCTGAGTCACCGGTATGCGTCGGCACAACTTCCGATTGGAAGACATTCGAGGCGAGAATTGGGCTGCGCTTACCCAAAGAGTACTGTGCCCTACTGAAAGAGTATGGATCCGGAGACTTTCTGAACGGTGAACTTGGGATTTTCAACCCGTTCGACGTCGATGCCTATGAGCGACAGGTTCATCTGCGTCTCAAGACAATGAGAGAGCGAAAGGAACGCTCTCCTGAAGAGGTTGCATGCGCTCTGTTTCCAGACGAGGGAGGGTTGTATCCCTTCGGCGCGGATGACAATTCTCGGACGTATTTCTGGGTCACAGATGGGGATCCGGAGTCATGGCCGATTGCGTGTTTCTCGCCCCCGAATACCTGGCTCTTGCTGCATTACTCGCTTTCTGAGTTTCTGGTCCGCTTCCTGACGAACCGATTGAACGGCTTTCTCGAAGCGTTTGGGGCAATGCCATTGCCTGATGATGAGTGGGTCTTTCGCTTTCGTCCAAAGGTCGCAGCCAACCCAAAGAGAGGAAAGAGGAAGCGCTAGTCGAAACGCATGACCGCCCCTCGTGAGGCGATCGGTAGCTTCCAACATTGCGTACGGAACGTACGTCTTGCGCGGGTTCGTCGATGGATGATTCAGCATCTCCTGATTCTTGTCTGATTCGCGCGGATTCGCGTCATTCGCGGGAAAGGATTTCCTCTGCGATGACGAGTGATGGCTCGTTGCACAGCGCACCGCAACAGAGCGGTTCATGCATGTGCCATTCGTGCTCGATATCGTGCATCAGGAAGGCCGAGTCGAAGGCGATCGTGCCTGGCGGGAACCGCGCCGGGTCGTCGAAGAAGCTCGATTCGACATGTTGCACAGCGAGGGGTTCGATCCGCCACGTGTGCGTGCAAAGTTCGAGGCCATCGTAGGTGTTCGCGGCGCGCGCCGGGGAATAGCCGAGCGAGTCCCGCGCGAAGAACTCGGAGGCTTCGTCGTGCGTGGCAAAGACGGACGTCGGCGGAAGACTGGTCGCCGCAGTCGTCCGCACGGCAACATGGGTCATTCCGTCAAGACGATCAAAGGCGACGTTCCAGGCCGTGTCGGATTCGTCGACGTCGAAGCGGGCCGGATGATGAAGGCCGGGAAAGAGGCGTCCGCCGGCGAGGGCGTTCCAGCGGGAGGAGGTGTCGCGGCAGGGGACGAAGACGCCCGAGCCGGTTTCGTGTCCCTCGTCCCATTCGACGGCGATTCGGTGGGCGGCGTTCTCGGACTCGATCCCGCACCACGCGGGAAGGAAACCCGGACGGATTCCCTTCAGCCGGATGAGGCAGATGCCGACGAGGGAGACGCCATGAATGAGGCGCGGCCGGAACGGGGCGGGGAGGATGCGCTGGACAACCTCGGGGTCGGCCCGGAAATTGACGAGGATGCGGCGATCGATCGTCCCGTGGATGATGGGAAGTTGCATGGCGGGTCTCCTTCGTGGAGGACCGCACACGGCGGCGAGAATTAACCGTTTGAGAGTCTGTCCGAAAAGAACCTTCGCATACAGGATCTTTACGCCGAAGGCGTCACAGAAATTAGCCGGTGGTCGCCGAAGGCGCACCACCGGTGGGATTTGCATGAGAATGACTCATCCCGGAGGGATGACAGAACCCCGAACACTCGGCAACGTCCCGCGAAGAGCATTCTGCCATCCCTTCGGGATGGGTTGGGCAACCGACACCACGAACCGGTGGTATCGCTTCGCTCAACCACCGGCTAATGTCTGCAACGCCTCCGGCGTAAAGCAGTCACCGCCACGGCAACTTGTCGGACAGTCACAGAATTCGATCGGGGATCTATGACGGGGAATCTTGCGAACGTCCGATGGGTCCTCGGCTCGCGGTCGCCGCGGCGGCTGGAGCTGTTGCGGTCAATCGTCGGGGGAGCGGCGATTGAAGTGCTGCCGCCGGCTTCGTCGGATGAGGCGGAGTTCGAGGGGTTGAGTGACTGGGCGTCGATCGAGTCGCGGCTGCGCGAGATCGTGCGGACGAAGGAAGCGGATGTACTGGGGCAGTTGGCGTTGCGCGTCGGGGATGGTGCGAGGTCGGGTGAGGACGCGAGCGCGAACGGCTTTGGGTCACGGAGTGACCCGGCTCGCGTGACGACGGTTGTGGTTTCGGCCGACACGACGATTGTCGCCTCGCGTGACGATGAAGAGCTTGTGGTGCTGGGCCAGCCGCCCGAGTCGGGCGACTGGCGGTCGACGGTGCGGGGGTGGTTTCAGGACTTCTATCTCGGTCGCACGCACGTCGCGGCGACTGCCGTGCGGCTGGCGATTCCGGGGGGAGAAACCCGCGAGCGAGTGGTCAGGTCGCGGGTCTTGTTTCATGCCGATGGAGAGCGGTGGATCGAGTGGTATCTCGAGACGGGCGAGCCGCGCGGCAAGGCCGGCGGCTACGCGATCCAGGGAGCGGGGAGCGTGTTCGTCTCGCGCGTCGAGGGGAGCGTCAGCAATGTCGTCGGCCTGCCGCTGCGCGAAGTGCTTCAGATGGCGGATGAGTTGGTCGGAGTGGGGGGCGAGCGGTTATCGTGAGGGTCCCGCCATCTGAAGCCAGGGCCGCCGCCTATATGTCGGTCGTTCCATGACAAACGACTAGGTCCATTGTGGATCCGGTCGATCGTTTCACACGGTGCCGAGAAGATGTAGCTGCCCAGTCATTTCACCACCGGGGCGAGCCCGGTGGGACTTGGTTTTTTGACGTTGTGAGGGTCATCAATTGCCGCTGCTTTCCGTTGCCGACGCTCTATCACTCATCGTTCGCGAAGTCTCGCCGCTGGCGGTTGAGCGTGTTCCTTTGATGGAGGCGCTCGGGCGGACGCTGGCGGAGGATGTCGTCAGCTCGATCGACTCGCCACCGTTCGACAAGGCGCTGATGGACGGGTATGCGGTCCGGTCGGCCGATCTGGCGGTCGATGGCGGGATCTCGTTGCAGGTGATCGAAGAGGTGACGGCGGGCCGCGTGCCGTCGCGGGCACTGGAGCCGGGCACCGCGACGCGAATCATGACGGGGGCGCCGATTCCCGAGGGGTGCGATGCGGTGGTGGTGATCGAGCGGACGACGTTCGATGAAGCGACGCAGCGAATGTCGACCGACATGCGGTTGAAACCCGGGTCGAACGTGTTGCGGCGTGCGGCTTCGGTGGCGGTGGGTCAGCGGGTGTTGCCGGCGGGGCGCGTGCTTCGGGCTCAGGAACTCGGGGGGCTGGCCGAGTTGGGGGTGTCGCAGGTCCCGGTCCGGCGAAGGCCGCGGGTGGCGGTGCTGGCGACGGGGGATGAACTGGTTCCGGTCGAGGCGACGCCGGGGCCGGGGCAGATCCGGAATTCGAATGAGACGATGTTGTGCGGGCAGATCGTCCAGGCGGGGGGTATTCCGGTCCCGCTGGGGGTGGCAAAGGACGAGCGAGATGAGCTGCGAGCCAAGATCCAGCAAGGACTTGCGGCGGATGTGCTGCTGCTGACGGGGGGGGTCTCGGCGGGGAAGCTGGACCTCGTCCCGTCCGAACTCGAAGCGGCCGGAGTGCGGCAGGTATTCCACAAGGTGGAGGTCAAGCCGGGGAAGCCGGTGTGGTTCGGGGTTCGGGAGCGGGGTGAGGAGGGCCAAGGCACCCAGGGTGCTCCAAGCCGCACCCTGGGTGCGAACAATTGCTTCGTCTTCGGGCTGCCGGGAAATCCGGTCAGCAGTCTCGTCTGCTTCGAGTTGTTCGCCCGGACGGCGCTGCGGCGGTTGATGGGGGTCGAACCGGCGGAGCCGCAACCGGTTCGGGCGCGGCTCGAGCAACCTCACGTTGCCCGGGGGGACCGTCCGACGTATCATCCCGCCCGCTTGAGCTGGTCGGAAACCGGGCCGACGGTCCGGACGGTCCGCTGGCACGGCTCGTCCGATCTGTGCGGGACGCTCGAAGCCAACGCGATGGCCCTCTTCCCGGCGGGCGACGCGGACTATGCTTCGGGAAGCGTGGTGGATGTGTTCTTATGGTAAGAAGGGGTCAGGAATCGGGAATCAGGATTCAGGGACGAGTCAACCATTAGGCAGGTTGCGAGGTCCACGGGGTTTCCTGGTGATCCGCGACCGACATGCGGTCCCCTTCGATCCATCCGCGATGGCGGTTCTCCTCTTCCCTGATTCCTGATTCCCGACCCCAGATTCCTGATCCCTGTCCAAGGATGGACGCCATGTCGACGCAGGTGATGACTCCCAGCACCGGCCGCACTGCGGCGCCCGCTCCCGAGCCCTCGATCCGCGATATCATCGCCGCCGCGCGGTCGACGCCGGTGCGTGCTCCGGCTCGTGCGGCCTGGGGCCTGTCGCTCGTCTCGGGACTGATGCTCTGGGCGTCGTTCACGCCGCTCGACTGGGCGCCCCTCGCGTGGCTGGTCCTCGTTCCGCTCTGCCTGCTCATTCGCACGCCCGTCCGCACGCGGTGGCTGTACTCGGCCGTCTACTTCGGCGGGCTGGTGCAGTCGGTCGCGTCACTGCAATGGATGCGGCTGGGCGATCCCTCCATGTACTTCGCGTGGATGGCCCTGGCTTTCTACGTCGCGATGTATCTGCCGATGTTCGTGGCGTGCTGCCGCGCCGCCGTCCACCGCTGGAACATCCCGATGACGCTGGCGGTGCCCGTCGTCTGGACCGGTCTCGAGTTCTTCCGCGCCCACCTGCTGACCGGCTTCTCGTGGTACTACCTCGGGCATTCGCAGTATCGCTGGACGACGCTGATCCAGATCAGCGATGTCGTCGGCGCGTATGGCGTCAGCTTTGTGATGGCGATGACGGCCGCCGGTCTTGCGGGGATGCTCCCCCTCGCATGGATGGGAAAGCTGCGGCTGTTCCTCACGGGGACAGATCCCCTTGTGATGCAGGCCGGCGAGCCGTGCGACCTGCGGACGGTGCGGCGGCAGGTGGCGGTGGCCGTCGCCTGCGTCGCCGTTGTCGCCGCGACGCTCGTCTACGGGGTCATCCGCCGCGGCCAGGCGGCGTTCGTCGAAGGGCCCAAGGTCGCGCTCATCCAGGGGAACTTCACCGCCTCGCTCAAGCACGATCCGAATGCCGCCCGCGACATCTTCAACACGCATCATCGTCTGATGGGAATGGCCGTCTTCCCGCACCATCCCGACGTCATCATCTGGCCCGAGACGATGTACCGCCACCCGCTCATGGTGGCCTCGCCGAATCTCTCGCCCGACGACCTCGCCCGCGTGGCTCCCGGCGTGCCTAATGAATTGTGGCGGCAGTCGGCGGTGACGATGGCTCTTTCCGACATGGCGAAGCAGGCCGGGGCGGCACTCTTCATCGGCATCGACACCCTCGACGCCCGCGAGGACAAGCTGCGGCACTTCAACTCGGCCGCTTTCATCCGTCCCGACACCGGCTACGTCGGGCGGTACGACAAACTGCACCTCGTCCCCTTCGGCGAGTACCTGCCGCTGCGGAATGCCCTGCCGGCGCTGCAGATCTTCTCGCCGATTCCGCAGGAGTTCGGCCTGACCCCCGGCGAAGCGGCCCGCACCTTCACCTGGAAGGATTGCCGGATGGCCCCGGTGATCTGCTTCGAAGACACGGTTCCGCACCTCGTCCGCGACATCATGAAGGCGACCCGCGACCCCGAGACCGGCGCGACGGCCGACTGCCTGGTCAACCTCACCAACGACGGCTGGTTCCATGGTTCGAGCGAGCTCGACCAGCATCTCATCACCGCGTCATTCCGGGCGGTCGAGTGCCGCACACCGATGGTGCGGGCGGTCAACACCGGCATCTCGGCTCTCATCGACGGCGACGGCGTGATCCGCGATCCCGAAGTCTTCATCGACGGCGACGGCCAGGGGCGGACGACGCTTCGCGATCCGAAGACCGGCCGCTGGCACAAGCAGCTCAATGCCGTGTCGATCTCGCACATCCCGCTCGACAACCGGTCGAGCCTTTACGTGCGGTTTGGCGACTGGTTCGCCGCCCTGTGCGGGTTCTGCTGCCTGAGCCTCGCCCTGAGCCGCTTCCTGCCGCAGCGCAAGGCCGTTCCGGCGGTGGCGTGAAACCAGCAAGCCTCGTGTAAGGTGCGAGGGCCTGGCGGGTATTTCCCTGTGTCGAACGCCGCAGAATCCCGAGACGCCAGAACGCGTCGATTCCTGCGGGCCTCGAACACTGGGGAAATCGCCATGAACGCCGCACTGCTCACGCTGACGCTGGTCCACGTCGCCCTCAGCCTGGTGGGAATTGCCACCGGAGTCGTCGAAATCGCGGGTCTCCTCTCGGGAACGCGTCGCGAACGCTGGACGAAGGTTTTTCTCGCCTCGACCATTGCGACGAGCGCCACAGGATTCCTGTTCCCGTTCGAACGCTTCCTGCCGTCGCACGTCTTCGGCCTGATTTCACTGCTGCTGCTCGGCGTCGCACTGGCCGCCCGCTATCGCCATCGCCTGGACGGTCGCTGGGGTGCGGTCTACGCGGTGACAGCCGTCGTGGCTCAGTACCTCAACGTCTTCGTCCTGATCGTCCAGTCGTTCCTGAAGGTCCCGATCCTGAAGGCGCTGGCTCCGACGCAGACCGAACCGACGTTCGTCGTTGCCCAGTTGGTCACGCTCGTGGCCTTCAGCATCCTGGGAGCCCTCGCGACACGGCAGGCGCTTGCAAGCCGTTCGCCGACTTCGGTCGGTCTGCGACATGCGTAAGAGCATTCGTCGCAAAAAGGCCAGAACGTCACTCCTTTTCGCTGTCCTTCCTGGCGTCCGGGTCGGGCTTCTTCGCCGCCCCCTTGGGCTTCGCATCCCGTGGATTCGGCAGCGGCTTCATCGCATTCGCGGCGGCGACCTTCAGCGCCAGCTTGCCCGAGTTGTTCCCCAGGTCGTTCCACTTGTCCTTGCAGCGGACGAAGAGCTGCCCGTCCCCCGGTGCGGTAAACGTTCCGTAGACGCCGAGGTCGAATTCCTCGCCCAGCTCATAGTCGTCGAACAGCACGCCGACGAGCCGGCCTTCGCCGCCAGGGCTTCCATCGGCGTCGCACTCGTCCCCTTCCTTCTCCAGCTTCCATTGGCCCGTTGCCGCATACTGGTATTCCTCGCCGCGCTTCACCAGTGCCCGCGTCGGCTGCCATCCCCGAGCCGCCTCGATGGTCGACGTGCAGACGACCGAACCCTTCGCCAGCTTGGACTTCGCCTTCCAGTCCCACGAACACAGGTCGCAACGGTAGCCGTTCTCGACGTGCTCCAGGAAAAAGAGGTACTCGAAACTGATCTCCCGGGCCATCGACCCATACACATCCTCGAACGTCGTCCCTTTCTTCAGGAGAATGTCGAGCCCCAGCGGGCGGAACCGCTGCGCGTAGTTCTCGTTGTTGGCCAGCAGATGGCACAGCGCCCACCGCCACGCGTAGTTCTGCCACGAGTCCCCCGTCCGCTCGTTGCCATTGACGATTTCATTGAGGCTTTTCGGCTTCGAGCGCCGGATGTGCTCGACAACGACGTCATGCACATGGACCGCCTTTTCGCCGTCTTTCCAGTACTGCCCCATCTCGGCCATGCCTTCGGAGTACCAGACCGGTCCCGAGGTGCCGAAGTTGAGAATGCAGTAGGCGTGGACGGCCTCGTGCTGCGGGGTGCCGCGATCGGCCGTGGCATACACCGGGGCCTTCGACGCGACTGGCTTCCCCAGCACGGTCTGGACGACGCCCAGAGTGATCCCGCCCCCCTCCATGATCGACGGAATGCCTTCCGGATCGAGCGAGCCCGGCGGCCACTTCGTGAGGTCCTTCACGACGAACATGTGGATTGTCTGCGAGTTGGGACGCCCCCAGTACTTCGAGATGATCGTCAGCATCGTCTCGAGCCGCTTCAGCAGATCGCGGGCCTCGTCCGGCGGCAGGTCCGTGTTCACGACGAAGTTCTTCGACGTGTAGGTCGCCGGCCCGACCGGCGCCTCATCCCCCCGCTTCCCGACACGCTTCGTCCCCTTGGTGTCCCGCGTCTCTTTCGCGTCGTCGTCCCCCTTCTTCCCCTTCCCCTGGGCAAACGTCGGAACAGCCGTGCCGCACATCAGCGCGGCGCACGTCAGCGAGGCAATCAGTGCGCGGAACATTTCAATTCCCTGAAACGGCGGGAGACCCGAAGAAGCGACCCGACTCGGTAAGAGACGAGAGGCCGCCGAAGTGACAGTCGAACGATCATATAACGGCGTCCACTGCCGGCTCAAGGGGCTCCCGGAATTCATGTAGGGTGGGCCATCCGCTTCGGGGCTGGCCCACCATTGTTTGCGCGCCGCATCCGCTCGTTCGTTGCCGGAGTGGTAGGCCGTCGCTGAAGCGATTTGGCCGACTTTACCACTACTGTTGCCATTACCTACTTCACAGCAACGACTCGGAAGCCGATATTGAAGTTCCGATGACTCGCGGGAATCCCGCTACGACAGGACGGACGAGTGTACCTGACGCTGTTGAAGAAACTTCCTCCCCGATGAACCCGCCCCCACGTCTGCTCGGACGGCCCGGAAGGGTCATCAACGGTCTTGCCCGAGTACCGTGAGTATTCCTCTTTGTCATACCCGTCCTGGCACCATTCCCACACGTTTCCATGCGTGTCGAACAGGCCAAGTGCATTCGGCTTCTTCTTGCCGACACGGTGGGCGTATTTTTCGTTGATATCCCACGTATTCACTGTGTACC
>JADZEF010000060.1 GCA_020850695.1 Planctomycetaceae bacterium
CCCGGGACATCCCCGGAGCCGAGCCCCACCGACGAACAGACGTTCGCCCGGGTCTTCGGAAGTTGTGACTGGGCCGTGATGGGCATTCTGGCCCGCGGCGGAGCAACCTACGCCCAACTTCGCTTTTCAGCCGGTCCCACCGGTTCGCTCCGGGTTCCGGTGGAGATCGACTACCGGCGTCCCTTCGCCGCCTCGGACGAAAGCGGCTGGCAGGCCGACTACCGCCGCTGTGTGCGGACCGTTCCCGACCTTCTCTGGCAGGGAACGGATTCCCGTGTTCGACATCCCCGCTGGCGGGCTCCGGAATTCCGTCTGCTGCCGGAGCTCGACTGGCCCTTCTTTCCCCACGAGGAGCTGACGCTCGATGACCGATCGCTTTGTGAGGCAGGCGGACCTGGTGCCGCGGGATCGACTCCATGATCTGACGGTGACCGTCGTGGGAGTCGGTGCCGTGGGACGCCAAGTGGCTTTGCAGTTGGCCTCGGTGGGCGTCCCCCGTATTCAACTGATCGACTTCGACACGGTCGACGAGACCAATATCACCACCCAGGGATACGGCCAGCACGACCTGCTCCAGCCGAAAGTCGAAGCCTGCCGAATCACGATGGCCAACATCGATCCCGACCTCGAAGTGGTGACCATTCAGGACCGTTACCGCCCGACTCACGCCGTCGGCGAGGTTCTGTTCTGCTGTGTCGATTCCATCTCAGCCCGCGAAGCGATCTGGCGCGGGGCCGGGTCGAGCGCCCGATTCTGGTGCGACGGCCGGATGCGGGGAGAAGTGATCCGGGTCCTGACGGTCGAGGGCATGACGGCCAGGGGCCGCTATCCCGGCACGCTGTTCTCGCAATCGGATGCCGAGCCGGGACGCTGCACGGCTCGCAGCACGATTTACGCGGCGAGCATCGCAGCCGGTCTCATGCTGCACCAGTTCACCCGCTGGCTGCGTGGACTGCCCACCGACTTCGACCTCTCGCTCAACCTGCTGGCCAGCGAGCTCGCCGTGGTCTGACTCGCTTCGCTGCTTCCTCTCTTTTCTCTTTTGATGAAGGCCCTCCATGACACTCCACGACCGCGGCACCGAGCCGCACTCTTCCGCTTTCCCTCCCGTTTTGTCCCACAGCCAAGAGGTGTTCCCGCCATGGGAGCCCGTCACAAGCTCAACAAGGTCGCCCTCCAGGGTGCCATGATCGTCGGCGCTCTCGTCGGTCTGGCGACCGATTCGGCGCTGATCGGGTTTCTCGCGATCGGGGGCTTGATGGCCCTGTGCGTCGTCGCGGGAGACATCCGCCTGGATCGCACCCCGCGCCGCGATCGACGGAGCCGTCGACCCTGAAACCGCTCACATCCCTTTCCATCACTCATGCCTGACTCCATCGCGTTGACCTTTCGGGAACGGCAGACGATCCGTGCTGCATTACTCTTCTGGCGGGAGGAAAACGTTCCACACCCCGGAGTCCAGGAGTTCTATTTCGACGTTCCCGACCCCGATCCCCTGAACGCTGAGGAGGTTGACGAACTCCGTTCCCGGCTGAATCTATCTGCTCCCTACTAATCCGCGCCCCGCGATGCCGCCCGCTCGGGCGGCCATCGCGGGACCTTCTTTTACCTATTGGGTGTCGCTCCGTTCGCCGCACGGCGAGGCAACTGTCCTTCCTCAGACCTTCGTTCACAGGCCATCAGACGCAGTGCTCAGGTCCTATTCGCCGTGCGAAAGTCCGAAACAGAGCGGACGTAATCTCGATCGATAACCTGGCGACGCGGACTTCTGGGGCGACGCGTCCTCCCTTCGGGCGATTTCACCGAAGCGTGCAGACGCATCCCAAGCAAGCCATCAATGTGTCGGACCGAAGGAAGGCAATCATGCTTCGGTCTTGCATCCTGCGCCGTCGGGGAAGGCCAGACTGCCGACGACTGGGACTGACTGAGTTCCTGCGGAGCGGCAGCCAGATCTCCGCGGGGCTCGCTGCCGCTCATGCATGCCGGTGAATCTCTGCCTGCCGCCTCCGACGCGGAGCGAGCAACGCCGGCTCGACGCGGGAGCGCTCGCGGCGGTCATGCTCGCGAATCTGGGCGCGACCGAAGCGGCCCGCCGTTGGCGATGGTCATAATCCTCCGCATCGCCGGCAAGTCGTATCGCGCCCAGGAGGCACCACGCACCAATGACTGACCCTCCCCGCCTTCAATCGAGCCACCACACACCGAAAGGGTGCCCCCCTCTCGGCGTCGTTTCGCGTGCGAACGCAAATACCGCGCTGATAAAAGGCTTTGCGACGAGGACCGCCGTTCCCAGTCCTCTACGCGACGTTGACTGCCTTCGACACAGCCTGGCTTGTCCCTCCGTCGCCGTCGCTCAGCGTCGCGCGGAGGGTCCGCGGCAGCAGTGACGGGGTGGCCGTTGTGCTGAAGAAGAGGACGTTCTGCAGCACGGCTTCCACGGCCTCTCGCGTGGCGTTCTGATTGAACGTGACCGTCAGCGCCGTCGTGCCGGCACCGCCGCTCAATGTGCCGATGGCCGTTGCGCCGAACGTCACCGTTGTGCCGTTCACGCCGACCTGGCCCGCTCCGGTCCCTTCGTTGCGGATCGTCAGCCGGTCGGTCGCCTGCGCGTTCGCCACCAGTTGGGCCGTCAGCCGGCCCATGTGGAAGTCGAACGAGTCGGGATCGGCCACCGTGGCCGTGGTCGTCACGAGGACTGGAACCCCGCCCGGGGAGTAGTTCGCGCTTCCGCCGAAGTTCGCGACCACCGGGGCGTCGTTCACCGCCACCAGGTTGACCCTCTTCGACACGGCGGCGCTGGGCGTGCCGTCGCCCTCCGTCAGCACGAGCTGCACCCGCCTCTGCAACGTGCTCGGATTGTCCGAGACGTTGGCGAACGTCAGGTTCTGGATCAGGGCCCGCACGGCGGCCGGCGTCGCGTTGGCATTCAGCGTCACGTCGAGCGGCGTCGCGCCCGTTCCTCCTGTGAACGTGCCGATCAATAGGCCGCCAAACGTCACGTCGGCCCCGTTGATGCCGATCTGCCCCGCTCCGTTCCCCTGATGTCGGATGCCAAGCCGGTCGTCCGCCTCGGCGTTCTGTGTGATGGACACGCTCAGAACGCCGTTGTTGAAGTGGGGCGAATCGGGATCGGTCACGATCACGAACGCATCGAGTACGAGCGGAGCCGCATTCTCGCGGTATGTCATCGTCGTGTCCCAGCCGGCAATGACCGTGTTCGACACGATATTGACCGTCTTCGTCGCCGCGATGCTCGTGCTGTCTCCCCCGTCGCCGTCGTCAATCGTCACCGAGACCGTCCGCGGCAGCAGAGACGGAACGGCTGCCGTGCTGGCGAACGTGATGTTCCGCAGCAGCGTCTGCACTGCGGCCAGCGTGGCGGCCGCGTTCAGCGTGACGACCAGCGGGTTCCCGCCGTCGCCGCCGGCCCACGTGCCGATCCGAACTCCGCCGTACGTCACGTTCGCGCCGCTGACGCCGATCATTCCGAACCAGTTCCCCTGGTTCCGAATGGCGAGCCGGTCGGTGGCTTCGGCGTTGTCCGTCAGAGCGGCCGTCAGCGTGCCGCCGGCGAAGTTCGGCGAATCGACATCGCGGACCACCGCGTCCGCATCAATCACGACCGCCGGGCCATTCTTCACGAAATTGACCGTGCCGTCGAAGCCCGTGATGACCGGGGCATCATTGACGGGGACGACCTGGATCGTCTTGGATACGGCCCGGCTGGTGCCGCCGTCTCCGTCGCTCAGCGTGACGCTCACCATCCGCGGCGTGGCCGACGGGTTCTCCGACGTGCTCTGGAACGTGATGCTCCGCAGCACGGTCTGCACCACGTCGGGCGTGGCACGCGCGTTTAACCACACGCTCAGCGGCGCGCCCGACAGGCCGCCCCAGAACGTTCCGACCTGCACGCCGCCAAACATCACGTTGGCGCCGTTGACGCCGATCTGGCCGGTCCCCGTCCCCTGGTTCTGGATGGCCAGCCGGTCGGTCGCCTGGGCGCCGGCCGTGAACCGCGCGGTCAGCATGCCGAAGTAGAAGTCGGGCGAGTCGTCATCGACGACCACCGCGTCGTCATCGAGCAGAACGGGCACTCCTTTCTCGGTGAAGGTGGCCACTCCCCCAAACCCCGTGATGACGGGGGCCGTGTTGAGGGGAAACACGCTGATCGACTTCGCCGCGGGCGCACTGGTCCCGCCGTCTCCATCCAAGAGGAGCACCTGCACGGTCCGCGGGCGGTTCGACGGATTGGTGGAGACGTTGGCAAACGTCACGTTCCGCAGCAGGGCCGTCACGGCGGCCGCCGTGGCGTTGGCGTTGAGCGTGACCGTGAGGGGCGTCGCTCCCACCCCCCCGGCCAGCGTACCAATGAGCGTAGTACCGAATGTGACGTTCGCTCCACTAACGCCGATCTGCCCGGCGGCATTCCCCTGGTGGCGGACGCCGAGCCGGTCGCCGGCTTCGGCATTGGCCGTAATCTGCACCGTCAGCACGCCTGTGTCGAAGTTGGGCGAATCGGCCTCACGGACTGTCACGTACGCGGCGACCGGCACGGGGGGCAGCCCCTCGATGAACAACACAGGCGTGGCGAAGGTGCTGATGACCGGCGGAACGCTCACCGGCACGACATTGACCGTCTTGCTGGCCGGCAGGCTCATGGCGCCGTCCCCATCGCTGACCGTGACTTCGACCG
>JADZEF010000061.1 GCA_020850695.1 Planctomycetaceae bacterium
CATCCTCGACATGCCCGCCTTCCTCCGCAGCGACCTCCCCGGCATCCCCGTCCGTCGGGGAAAGGTCCGCGACGTCTACGACTTCGGCGACCGGCTCCTCTTCATCGCGACCGACCGCATCAGCGCCTTTGACTGGATCCTGCCGACAGGCATCCCCGACAAGGGCCGCGTCCTCACTCAAATGAGCCGGATGTGGTTCAATCTGCTGAAGACACCCAACCATCTCCTCAGCCTCGACCCAGCCGACGTCCCGCTCCCCTCGGGGACCGACGTCGAATCCCTCGCCGGCCGCAGCATGGTCGTCCGCAAGACGCAGGTCGTCCCCATCGAATGCGTAGCCCGCGGCTATCTCGCCGGCTCGGGTTGGAAGGAATACCAGAAGTCGCGCACCGTCTGCGGCATTCCGCTCCCGGAAGGACTCAATGAAAGCGACCGCCTTCCGCACCCGATCTTCACGCCGGCCACCAAAGAGGAAAGCGGCCACGACGAAAACATCTCGTTCGAACGGATGGTCGGCATCGTCGGAGCGTCCCTCGCGAACCGGCTCCGCGAACTGACGCTGAACATCTATCAGACCGCGGCCGACTACGCCCTCACGAAAGGAATCATCATCGCCGACACCAAGTTCGAGTTCGGTCAGATCGGCGAGGAACTCCTCCTCATCGACGAAGTCCTCACTCCCGACAGCTCCCGTTTCTGGCCCGTCAGCGAGTACGCCCCCGGCCGCAGCCCGCCGTCGTTCGACAAGCAGTTCGTCCGCGACTGGCTCGAACGCAGCGGCTGGGACAAAAACAGCCCGCCTCCGGAGCTCCCCGCCGACGTCGTCACCGGCACCCGCAACCGCTACATCGAAGCCTACCGCATCCTCGTCGGCAGCGACTTCAAGTGGTAGTGGCATTGGTTCGACAGCGCGATGCCGCGCCGATCGCACGCTTGCGGGTTCGCAATGCTTTGGCTTTGGGGTTCAACCCCGCGCATACGGCCCCATCGCCGCCCCGCCCGCGTCAATCTGTTGAATCCCCGCCTTCATGCACTCGGCCATCACGTAGGCAGCCCGCTCCATCTGGGCCCGGCTCACGTCGAGGTGGAAGCACGCCCGCAACCGGTGCGGCCCCGTCGCATTAATCCGCACGCCGCGCTGCTTCAGCGCCGTCGACAACTGGGCCGCGCTCCCCAGGTTCGGCTCCACTTCGAAGAACACCAGGTTCGTCTCGACGTCCATCGAATTCACGCGGATCCCGTCAATCTCCGCGATCAGTTCCGCGAAGACTCGTGCATTACGGTGATCCTCTTCCAGCCGAGTCACATGGTTTTCCAGCGCATAAATCGCCGAAGCGGCGACGATCCCCGCCTGCCGCAGCGCCCCGCCGAACAGCTTGCGTGACCGCCGGGCATGGGCGATATCCGCTTTCGACCCCACCAGGATCGACCCCATCGGACAGCCAAGCCCCTTCGAAAAGCAGACCGACACCGTATCAACGTGTTCGCACGCCTGCTTTGGCGTGTACCCCTTGGCCGCGCACGCATTGAACAACCGGGCGCCGTCCATGTGAACCTTCAGCTGATGCTCCTTCGCCCAGGCGCGGACACGGGCCAGCTGCTCCAGAGGGTAGGCATGCCCGCCGCCGACGTTCGTCGTGTTCTCGATGCAGATCAAGCGCGTCTGGGCGAAGTGCTGGTTGTCGGCCCTCACCTTCCCCACCAGGGCCGGCACATCGATCATCCCGTGCGGGCCGTGCAGCATCCGGCAGCTTACTCCGCTCAGCACCGCGGGTGCCCCCGCCTCGAAGTTCGCGATGTGCCCTGTTTCGTGGATGAGCAACTCGTCCCCCGAGCGGCAATGAGCCCGCACCCCCATCTGGTTCGACTGCGTCCCGCTGCACGCGTAAACCGCCGCCTCCATTCCGAACATCTCACAGACCATCGCCTCCAGCCGATTGACGGTCGGATCCTCCGCCGACATATCGTCGCCGACCTCCGCCTCGGCCATGGCTTTCCGCATGCCGGCGGTCGGCTTGGTGACGGTGTCGCTCCGCAGATCAATCACAGGCTCGGCCATCAGACGTTTCCAGATTTCGGACGAACGGTCGCCCGCTCCGCGTCGGGAGCAGGCTCGGATGAACCCGCGATTCTAAAGCCCGCGCGTTCTCCTCGTCCAATTCACGGAACACCCACCCGAGCCCCATCGGGCCTGCCCAGGTGGTGAAATGACTGGCCAGCTACGGATTGGTTACGCGGACCGCATTCTGCGAGGTCACAACGACCGATCGAATCTGCCCGTGTCCAATCGATGCCGATGCCAGTTTGCATTCTCGGACCGTATGATCTCGCTTTGTCGCAACCTTCGTCCGAAGCACGACAACATTCATTCTCGCAGAAGCCCCCAATGACCGTTGTGATCCCCGAGCGGGAACTCCCCCAGGAACTGACCACGGACCAGGCGGTCGACGCCGCATACGCCACCGAACTCGCGTCAGCCGTGTCCGATCTTGCGCGCGGCCTGCCCGTGCTCATCGAATGCGAGAAGGATCTCGCGCCGTATGTCTTCATGCAGATCCGCAACCGGCTGAAGCCGAGCGGGCTGAAGTGTCTTTACCTGGATGGCCGCCCGCGCAACGACGGCGAATCGACCATGCTCGGGGGGATCGTCTCAATGATGATCCACCAGTTGAGAGATGCGGTCCGCGGATCGACCGAGAAGCGCGTCGTCGTCCTCCCTCACCTCGACCTCCTCACCGCCGGCCACGGCGGCCTGACTGCGGAATCCCGCGAGGTCATCCCGCTCCTCTACGAAAACCCCGAGCACGTCTGGCTCGGATTCAAAGATCCCTCGTTCGCCCTTCCCAAGGTGATCGAGAATCTCTTCCCGCGGCGCTATCCGCTCCTCGGCGTGCCGCGGCCTCGCCTTCAGCATCTCGTCACACAGCGCGAAGCCCGCAAGTTCGGCCGCGAGTTCAACCCGTGGGGACTCTACAAATTCGTCTCTGGCATGAACGCGGTGCGGCTGCGAAAGCTGCTCGCCACGCTCGAAGGCGAGGACTTCCCCGCGTCCCCCAAGCGGGCCTACGCTCAGGTACGGCAAGCGACTCTTCAAGGTTTCCTTGAAGTCCCCGACGTCGACCTCGAACGCGATCTCGGCGGTTACGCCAAGGTCAAGCAGCGCCTGAAGTCCGAAATCATCGACGTCCTCGCCGCCCGCGACACGCTCACCGACGAAGCCGAAATCCTCCGCCGCGAGGCGCTCATCCCGCGCGGCATGATCTTCTGGGGACCGCCCGGAACCGGCAAAACCCTCTTCGCCAAGGCGATGGCGACCGCACTCGGCGCCGCGATCACGGTCGTCTCCGGCCCCGAACTGAAGAGCCGCTGGGTCGGCGAAAGCGAAGAGAACCTCCGCCAGATCTTCCATCGCGCCCGCCAGTCGGCCCCCGCCATCATCGTGTTCGACGAACTCGACTCCTTCGCCTCGGCCCGCGGAACCTACACCGGGTCCGGCGTCGAGCACTCGATGGTCAACCAGCTCCTCACCGAAATGGATGGCTTCCACAGCGAAGAACTCGTCTTCGTCGTCGGCACCACGAACTTCGTCGAAAGCCTCGACCCCGCCCTGCTCCGCCCGGGCCGCTTCGAATTCCATCTCCACATCCCCTACCCCGACGCCGACGACCGCGGCGCGATCCTGGAGATCTACGATCAGTCGATGGGCCTCCACTTCACCCCCGAGGCCCTCGAGTTCGCCGTCCGCCGCACCGGCGAATACGTCGAAGGAGCCGCCCGTGGAACCCGCTTCAGCGGCGACCATCTCAACGCCCTTTGCCGTTCGCTCGCTCGCATCCGCCTGCGCGAAGGGACGACACAACCGACCACTGCGGACGACATCGAACGCGCCCTCACCGAGTGGGTCGATCGCCCCCGCATGACCCCGCACGAGGAGCGCGTCGTCGCCGCTCACGAAGCCGGCCACGCCGTCTGCTCCCTCTTCTGCGAACATTCGGCCCCTATCGAGCGTGTTTCCATCCGAGGGGATGTTGGAGGCACGCTGGGATTCGTCAAGCACCAGGATCCCGCTCACCGCTACGTCATGACCCGCGGCAAGCTCCTCGACCACCTTTGCATCCTGTTCGGCGGTCGCGAGGCCGAGCATCTCCTGCTCGAAGACCTCTCGATCGGATCGGCCGAGGACCTGCGGCGAGCCACCGCAACCGCGCGTTCCCTCGTCGAAGAATTCGGCCTCGGAGGCGAAGCGGTCGGGCCCCGTCGCTACCTCGATGACGAAGGGGAACAGCGCGAGCGCAATCTTTCCGAAGCCACACGAGCAACGCTCGACCACCGCATCAATGAACTGCTCCAGCAGGCCCGCGAACGGGCCGCGCAGCTGCTTCAACAACACCGACCCCTGGTCGAGACGCTGCGCGATCTCCTCCTTGAGCACAAAGTCGTCGAAGCAAAAACTCTCGCGGAACTGGTCAAGGCGACCTGAGTCGAGTGACTCAGTTCCACCGCGCGAGATCAGACTGAGCTTCCTTCAAGAATCGCTCAAGGTCCGCGCGGTCGTCCGACGGGCAATCAGCCAGGCACGATTGCAGCAGATCCATCCCAATGCCCGACCGCTTGGCTCGCACCGACAGGATCGCCAGATCCCGCCGCTCGGGATACGACCCGGGATGCAGCGCACTCAACCGGTGCTGAACCTGCCAGGCCGCGGGCCAGTCCTCGGTGCGGGCGTAAAGCACTTTCAAGTTGTTGAGCATCCGAATGATGATCGCCCGCGGCGACGCTTCGCCCAACGTCGACGACACCTCGCGCCGCGAAAGGTCGGACTGCTCGCTCAGCCACGCGAGCGCCTCGTCCCGCAACATGATCCGCCCCGCATGAAACGGATCGAGAAACAGCACTCCCGCGGGCGTGTCACACCGCGTCAGGAAGTGCCCAGGCGCCGCGACCCCCTTAAGCTCGATCCCGACCCGGTCAGCGACCGCCATGTACACGACCGACAGGCTGATCGGGATGCCGCGCCCCGTCTCGATGACGCGATTCAGAAAGCTGCAATCCGGATCGTCAAAGTGCGATCCATCCCCATGCAGGCCATGCTCCTCGGCGAGGCATCGGGCCAGGGCTTCGAGCGCGTCTCGCTCGGATTTCGCCCGAGCCACCGGTCCCGACAGCTCGGACGCCCTGTCGGCGATCCAAAGCATCGTCGGTTCGAATTCGAGCTGCGGGTAAGCGTCCCGGGCGAATTCCAGCGCCGCCGCCGTCAGATCGACGTCGGACCGTCGAGCCAGCAACTTTTGAAACTCAGAATCGGATTCGTAGGTGGGAAACGCAGACATGACTCGCCGGGAGCGGACGCGAAGGTGCCTGCGTAGGTGTATCTCACGACCGGGGGCGTCGGCAATGGGAAACGGCCCGGGGCCAACCGCCGCAACGGCATAAATCGCGTCACAGATTACCGTTTCAACCTTCTCTCCATCGCCTCGAAGGCCGGCCGCTCCAATGGGTGGAAGTCGGTCGCGTCGTGCCCCTGGTCGAGAATCATCCGAATGGCCGCATCGGCTCCCGCGGAGTCTCCTTTCGCCAGCCGGGCCCGCGCCAGGTGAAACGCCGTCACCGGCCCCGGTTCCAATCGCAGGGATGCCTCAAAATCGCGAGTTGCTCCGGCTACGTCCTTTCTTGCCAGCAGCACGCATCCGCGCGTATCGATCAGCCGGGCCTCGTTGCCCCCCGCCGTAATCGCCCGTTCGATGAAAGATTTCGCCTCGTCCAGCGACTTGCCCCGCAACGCCAGCAGCCACGCCAGATTGTTGAGCGTCTGCACATGGTTCGGCTCGCTCCGCAGCACCGCACGATGCCATTGCTCGGCCACTTCGTAACGGCCCAGCAACGCTTCGAAATCGGCCAGCCCGGCCGACAGTGGAACACGCGCCAGTCCCGCTTGGATCGCGGCGGACACGGTCGCCTCCACCCGCGCGATCATCACGGGACTTAACTGCGTCACCCAGCGAATGACACTGGTCGGCTCATTCCGCAGTTCGGCCTCAAAGCGTCCCCAATCCGCTGGATCGAACATCAATCTCTGCTCCGACTGGTCCTGAACCGCCAGCCAGGCCGCCATCAGCAGGAGATGCTCGGGATGCTCGACCAGATATTCCCGACCGTGCCGTTCCCCCAATCGGGCCAGTCCGATCGTTGGAGTTCGCTTGGACGACTCGTGCAGACGCTCCGCCTCGTCTGCCAGCTGCCACGCCAGCGTCACCACAGCGATGCGACGTCCTGGCAAAGTGCCCTTTCCGCTCGCGGCCCACCCCTCAAGCACCCGCGCGGCCTCGTCGCTCCGATTCACGACGACCAGCCAGCGGGCCGTCAGCCGTGCCGTCGCGAAGGAATCCGGGTCGTGCCGCTGCAGCCATTCCACGGGTTCCACGGCCGGTTGCGACCCCGGGTGTTCCAGCTGCGCCTGGAGAAATCCCACCGTCGTCGATTCGTGCTGCTTTGCATCGGCCGTCCGCAACGTCTTCTGCCAAAGAAGCAGCGCTTCCGACGATCGATTGTTCTGAACGAGACTGCGTATTCGCTCGATGGTGGGGGAAGTCGACGTGCCGGCTTGTCCGACTCTGCGGTTGTCTGTCGTCTGGTGCGTCTCGGCCGCGGTCACCGGCAACGCGACTTCGGCCGTACGCTTCCGCAAGGCTGCCGCAGCAGCCGCGATTTCCGCGGATGCCGCCTCTGTCGAGGGATCGGCTTTCAGCCGGGAGATGAGCCCGTCGAACTCCCGCCAGTCACGGCCGTCCTGCGGCAATCCCTGGTTTCGTTGAAGGATCGACCGCGCCAAGGCTTCGACGGCCTTGGGAAGATAGGTCATGTCCCGATACTCGGCGATGGCGTCGTTCCAGCGACGCTCGCGAACGGCCAGGGAGGCCAGCCCAAGCCGCGCCGATTCCGACTGCGGATCGTTCCGGAGAACGCGGCGATACGCCGTCCCTTCCTGCTCGAACTGGTTGAGCCGCCGAAAGCATTCCGCCTGATGCAGCGCAATCTGGTTGGAGAGCGACGGAAACGAGGATGCTTCGCTGGCCGCAATGTCCAGGGTCTGCCGCGCCGTCTGCCAGTCTCCCTGTCCCATCTGCCGCCGGCCCGTCAGATAGGTTCTCAGGGCTCGCGCCAAAGGTTCTTCGGGAAGGGTTTCGATGAGAGACTCCGCCGCATCAAACTCCGATTGGGCAAGGAGGAGTTCTGCCAATCGAACCTTCAGCCGTTCGTCATCCGGAGTCACCTGGATCGCGGCCCGCAGCGCCTCGATCGCTGCAGCCGGCTTCGCCAGCGATTCTTCCAGTTCGGCCTGGGCCAGCATCACGTCAACGTTCTCGGGACTCTGCCGTGCCGCGCGGCTCAATCGTTGGCGAGTCTTCTCAACCAGAGAGTCCACCTGGTCCCGCGCGACGTCCCCGCTCTTCAGGACGGCGATACCGCACCGCCCCGCATCCCGCTGAATTCC
>JADZEF010000062.1 GCA_020850695.1 Planctomycetaceae bacterium
ACCTGCAGGCGACGATCCTGCACCTGCTCGGCCTCGACCACCTCAAGCTGACCTTCCGCTTCCAGGGCCGCGACTACCGCCTGACCGACGTCCACGGCAAGGTGGTCGACAAACTGCTGGCGTAATGCCGCTCCACGCCAGCACCCAGGCTGCGGCTCTGAGCAGCCTGGGTGCCGAATCAGACAGCGCGCTCTCCATTAGAAGACCGCGGTTCGCTCCGCCACCGAGGTGCCCCAGGCTGCACCCTCGGTGCTTCCACGCCGGCGGCTGCTTTCATCAAACTCCTCGCTCCTCAATTCTCGCTCCTCGCTCCTTCCCCCCATGGCCGCTCCCGACTTCCGCGATCAACTCCTGAATTGTCTCGGCGGCCCCTGGCCAAAGCCGGGCGATCTCAACGTCAAAATCCGCGAGACGACACCGAAGGACGGCTACACACTTATCTCGCTGACGTTCGACGCCGAGCCGAATGACCCGATCCCCACCTACCTCCTCATTCCCGACGGCGTGTCGGCCGCGAAACCGGCTCCGGCAGTCGCGGTGTGGCACCAGCATGCGGGGCGATGGTCGGTCGGCAAGACCGAGCCCGCCGGCCTCGGCGGCGATGCCATGCACCACACGGGAGTCGCCCTCGCGAAGGAAGGTTACGTCGTCGTTTGTCCGGACAGCCTCTGCTTCGGCGAGCGTCGCGATCCGACCGGCAAGTTGAAGGACGGCCTGTTCGAGCGGTTCGAGTTCCTGCGGTATGTCGTGGCGGGAAAGTGCCTCGCCTGGAAAGACATCCTTGATATGCGGCGGACGATCGACTTCCTCGTCAGCCGTCCCGAGGTGCAGGCCGACCGCATCGGCTGCTACGGCCACTCCATGGGTTCCACGCACACCTGGATGGTCGGGCCGTGGGAACCGCGTCTGAAGGCCCTTGTCGGCAACTGCTGCCTCCCGACCTACAAGGCCATTCACCGCGAGCACATGCTCCATTGCCACGAAAACTTCGTGCCTGGATTGGGCGCTCACGGCGACACGCCCGACATCGCCGCCCTCATCGCCCCGCGAGCCCTGCATCTCAATTTCGGCGAGACCGATGGCGGCAGCCCGATCGACGAAGTGCGGGCAGGGCTGAAGGTGATTGAAGCGGCATACACCTCGATGCACGCCGAAAAGAACTTCAGCTGGTACATCGAAGAAGGCACCGGACACGTCCTGTCGGACGAAATGTGGAGGCGGACAAAAGACGTCTTCGCTCGTCATCTGCGCGGATGATCGCTCGCTGCTCGCCCAACAAGCGGAAACGCAAAGTCTGGGCCGGATCACCCTGATCGTCACGGACGAAGAACCGCGATCCTGGCGAGGAAATCCATTAATCCATTAACAGGAGCAAGCAGAGGACGCAGAGGGAAGAAGCAGAGAAAAAGACATGACAAAGGAAGCCGCAAAATCGTCATGCGGCTGAGCTCCCCGGGCGTCTGGGTCTTCTCTGCTTCCTCTGCTTGCTCCTGTTGAACGCCTATGATTTCCCAGTCTTTCTTTGCGTTTCTTCGCGCCTGGGTGTTCCTGCCTTTCCGCATGATCGCCCTGCCCAGCCTCCCCAAATGGAACGCTCTCGACTCCCTTGCTCGCGACGGCCGTTCTTGATGAGTTTCCCCGCGTCGCTTAGACTTCAAGGCGATGGGCCGGAGGCGCGCCTCCCGGCGGTCGGGAGTTCGATCGTCGCGGATGCCGATCCGGCGGGTCGTGCTCCGGAAGGATGCCGGCCGTGTCAAGGGGGTCGATTATGGTTGCGTGGTTCCGGACGGGAACGATCGCGCTGTGCGCTGTGTACTGTCTCGCCCTCCCGTCGTTCGCCGATGAGGAAAAGCCGGCGGCCGACAAGCCGAAGGCGTCGAAGGACAAGGACGACGAATACTACGAGCTGATGAAGACGTTCGTCGACACGTTCGACCAGATCGAACGCAGCTACGTGAAAGAGACGAACCGCCGCGAACTGCTCGAAGCGGCCATCAAAGGCATGCTCTCCGAGCTCGACCAGTACTCGTCCTACATCAACCCGGACGACCTGCAGCGGTTCAACCAGGAAGTCGAGCAGGAGTTCGGCGGCATCGGCATCCAGGTGCACGTCGACCCGCAATCGAAGCGTCTCACGGTCATGACGCCGCTCCCCGGCACCCCCGCCTACAAAAAGGGAATGCGGGCCGGCGACGTGATCATGGAAATCGGCGGGAAGTCAACCGAAGGCTTTACGATTGACGACGCGGTGAAGCTGCTGAAGGGGAAACCGGGCGGCGTCGTGAAGATCGGCGTGCTGCACGCCGGCGGCAAGGAGGTCGAACAGCTGGAAATCACCCGCGAGCTGATCTCCGTGAAGACCGTCCTCGGCGACCACTACAAGGAAGACGGCACCTGGAGCTTCTGGCTCGATGAGTCGAAGAAGATCGCCTACATCCGCCTCACGCACTTCAGCAAGCGGAGCTCGGACGAACTGAAGGAAGCCCTCGACGATCTCGAAGAAGACGGCATGAAGGCCCTGATCCTCGACCTGCGGTTCAACCCAGGCGGGTTGCTTCCTCAGGCCATCGAGATCTCGGACATGTTCGTCGAGAGCGGCCGCATCGTCAGCACGAAGGGACGCAACACTCCGGAGCGCGTCGTCGAAGCCCGCAAGGAAGGGACCTACAGCGGCTTCCCGATGGCGATTCTCGTCAACCGCTACAGCGCGTCGGCCAGCGAGATCGTCAGCGCCTGCCTGCAGGACCACAAGCGGGCCGCCATCATCGGCGAACGGACGTGGGGCAAGGGAAGCGTCCAGAACGTGATCGAGCTGGAAGGGGGTTCGAGCGCCCTGAAGCTGACCACCGCCAGCTATCATCGCCCGAGCGGGAAGAACATCCA
This sequence comes from Planctomycetaceae bacterium, assembly GCA_020850695.1. Classification (GTDB taxonomy): domain Bacteria; phylum Planctomycetota; class Planctomycetia; order Planctomycetales; family Planctomycetaceae; genus JADZEF01. The sequence continues at coordinate 2,884 of JADZEF010000062.1, forward strand.
CCGCTTCCCCGGAGCGAAGGAATCGGACGAGTGGGGAGTGATGCCCGAGAAGGAAAACGAGGTGAAGTTCAGCGGCGAAGAGTTGACGAAGTACCTCGAATACCGCCGCGAACGCGACGTGCTGGGCAAGGAGACGGCGAAATCGGACTTCGTCGACAAGCAGCTGGCCCGCGCCGTCGATTATCTCGGCACGGCTCTCGGCACCGCCAAGGTCGACGGCAGCAAGCCATCCGAGGAAAAGAAGCCGGACGCGGAAAAGAAAGAGGGTGACAAAAAGGAAACCGAAAAGAAGCCGGAGGGGGGCGCAGCGCTTCCCGCCGCGAAACCGATGAAGGGTTACGCCGCCTGGCAGCAGTACCGCTTCATCAAGAACTTCCCGGCGGCCGCTCTGTGACGGCAGGACGCTTTCCCAGGCGACAACCTCCCGGCCGTCATCATTCGTGTCAATTGCGACCCTGAGTCAAAGATCCCGGCCCTCTGGTCCTGCCAGCGGGCCGGTTCCGTTTGGTCGAGGCCTTTGGTCGAGACCTTCGCGCTCGATCGAGTTCCTTGGCTGAAGAAACGCGTCGAACCCAGATTCCCTGATCAACCACGTCGAAAACGGGACCGATCGCTGATCACTTGCTCGACGCCGAGGCCTTCGTCGTCGAGTTTCTTCGGTCGGAGTAACGGTCGTGCGAGGGACTGCAGACGGGGAGCCTGGAACAGTTTTCCGCGGTATCGGCCGCGTGGAGACGCGCCTCTGGCCCGCAGCGTCTCTCGCTCGATACGATTCCTGCATCCCTCGTCCACGTCCCACCCGGTTCGTCAGCGTCCATGCGGTATCGCATCACACATACGACGACGTATCTCTACAAGGATCTCGTCCCTCTCTGCATGAACGAGGCGTATCTGATTCCGCGCAGTGCGGGGCGTCAGATCTGCCACCACCACAAGATTCTGATCCAGCCCAAGACGTCGCGACGCTTTGAACGCGAGGATTACTTTCAGAACCGGCTGCTGCAGTTCTCCATTCATAAGGCCCATCGCCGGCTCGACGTTACCGCCATGAGCGAGGTGACGGTCCTCTACCCGACGATTCCCTGGTGGGCCGAAACGCCTGCCTGGGAGACGCTGAGGGCGAACGGCGAGGGGTCGCTCGATCGGCTCTATTTCGACGCGGCCCAGTTCCGGTTCGACTCTCCCGCCATCACCCGTTCTCCCGACCTCGCCGACTACGCCGCGCCGGATTTTGCGCGCGGCCAGCCGATCCTTCAGGCAGCGGCCGACCTCAACGCCCGCATCCATCGCGACTTTCAGTACGACCCGGGCGCGACGAACGTGAAGACGCGAGTCGAGGATGTGCTGCAGTTGCGGCGGGGCGTCTGCCAGGACTTCGCCCATCTGATGATCGGCTGCCTGCGGTCGCTGGGCATCCCCGCCCGGTATGTCAGCGGCTACCTGCGGACCGCGTCGGTGGACGGGGGAGCCGACCTGATTGGCAACGTGGCCTCGCACGCGTGGGTTGCGGTGTGGTGCGGTCCCGAGACAGGCTGGGTCGAACTCGACCCGACGAACAATTCCTTTGGCGGTCTCGACCACATTGTCCTGGCGTGGGGACGCGATTACTTCGACGTCAGCCCGATCAAGGGAATCCTTATCGGCGGCGGCGACCAGGAGATGCAGGTGAGCGTCGATGTGGTGCCGGTGTGACTGCCGGAACAGGATCTACTGCCGATTGTTCTGGGCTTGCGTTTTTCGCTCATGCATTGTGAGACCGAGACCCGGCGACATGCGCTGCCACCTTCATACCGCAGATACCTGCGAGCAATGCGGCGATGACCACTCCTGGGTTGAAGGCGCGGCTCATTGCGGCTGCCGTCATAGCATGGACGACAACGAACGAGGCGGCAAACAAAGCGAATGGCGGAATGCGTCTCATCACACCGGACTTGCTGGTGGGTGTTGGCGAACCTTGCGTTGCATCATAACAGCCTGCGGCACGAATGCTGTCACT
>JADZEF010000063.1 GCA_020850695.1 Planctomycetaceae bacterium
CAACGCGGCGATCTGTTCGGGAGTAACCGGCGGCAATCCGTGCGACATGCCGGTGATGTCGCCGACTTCGCCGATTGCGCGAAGACCAATTTGCGGCCCCCGGCTACGCCGGGGCGTGAACGGTTACTGCCGGACGTTACCTCCGAGGGCTGATCAGCCGCGTCGAGCGGAAGAACGGTTGGCAGCTGGCGGAAGAGCTGGGTGAAGAAACTCCCGTCAATCTGCAGCACTTCATCGCCCGCGCCGAATGGGATGCCGATCTCGTTCGAGATGATCTCCGAAGCTATGTGGTCGAACACCTGGGCGATCCTGATGCCGTTCTGATCGTGGACGAGACGGGCTTCCTCAAGAAGGGCACGAAGTCCGTTGGCGTAAAGCGGCAGTATTCGGGGACGGCGGGACGGATCGAGAACTGTCAGATCGGCGTGTTCCTCCCGTACCGCAGTCCGCGCGGTCACGCCTTCGTCGACAGGGCTCTGTACCTTCCGCAAGACTGGGCCGATGACGAAGCAAGACGGCGGGAAGCCAAAGTCCCCGACGACGCCACGTTCGCGACGAAGCCGGTCCTGGCCCGGCAGATGCTGACGCGAGCCTTGGCAGCGGGCGTTCCAGCCGGCTGGGTGACCGCGGACGAGGTCTATGGTTCGGACTATAAATTCCGCCGTTTCTGCGAGGAAAAGCAGATCAGCTACGTGGTCGCCATCTCCTCTTCGACGCACATGGCGATCGGCTGGAACCATCAGGCTGTCAGTCAGCATCTGCGGGAAGTTCCCGGCGACGCCTGGCAGCGGATCAGCTGCGGCCCGGGAGCGAAAGGCCACCGCGAATACGACTGGGCGTTCATTCGCTGGCCGCACCACGAGCAGAAGACTTACTTCCGCGGTCTCTTGATCCGGCGGAGCGTCAGCGAACCGCACGAACATGCCTTCTACTTCACGTACGCCCCGAACGGCACACCGCTTTCGAAGCTGGTCGAGGTGGCCGGAAGCCGATGGGCGATTGAGGAGTGCTTCGAACAAGCGAAACAGGAAACGGGCCTCGACGAGTACGAAGTGAGATCCTGGCCGGGATGGCACCGTCACATCACGCTGGCGATGCTGGCCCATGCCGCGCTGGCTGCCTTGCGAGCCGTATCGGCGGCCGCCCCAAAAAAGAGGAAGCACTGATTCCACTCACCGTGCCCAAGGTGCGGCGTCTGATCGTGCGACTCGTGCTGACCTCGGTTCCGAACCGCCAGCACGTCGTCCGGTGGTCGCGATGGCGAAGACGCCATCAACACTTCGCCCGTCTTTGCCACTACCGAGCGAGAGGACATGACCCCACAATGATATGCCGCAAAGTCCAACTGTAGTACTAGTTCCACGACAGCCAGCAGTAAATGTTGGGGTCGAAGGGAGGTTGTGCTGAGCTCAGGAAATACGAAGACCGTTGCGAACGCATTCTGAGGACCAGGTCTCCGTCGACCCGATCCGGCAGAATCTCGTAGTCTGCCCGACCGACCGATTCGTGCAGTCTCCAATGGCATGTTGGCCGTCCGGACTGACCTGTGGCTGATTCCAAGGCCAGCGGAAACTGGATCTCTACGACGTCCTGTCTTCTAGGAGATTCGACGGGGGACTTCATGGGTTTATCGGTCGCCACGAGCAACTGACCGGAAAACAACGTGGCAAAGGTCAGTGCTAAAAAGGTATTCGAAAGGCGGTATCGGCTGGATGTCTTCGGCGCGATTCTCGAATGCGGATCGACCATCGTGGGCACCTCAACCGACGTCCATCACCGGGAGCTCAGCGCTCCTGCTGGAGCGAAAAATACTGTCGAATCAGCTCGTGGCGGAATGAGAAAGCGCCGCCCACCTGTTGCAAGAGATGCAGCTTCGTCGCAAATCTCAGGAACGCACCGAGTTTCAGCGGCACTTCATAGTACCGTTTTGCCATGACGCGAAAGATGTAGTGCTGTGCCACCGGCACGCCGCCGAACATCAACCACGCGACGGACGCCGACAACCCCCGCACGCCGTTCTCAATCCCTTCACCGAAGTCCTTCGTGGCGAGACTGTAGGCGAAGGTCACGGCGACGAAGGTCACGCTGGTGGCAAGAATCGCGACCAGAGTCGCCGTGCGGACGGAGCGTCGAATCCCTTGGTTAACCGAGACAGGGACGTAGACGCCGGCAAAGTTCAGTGACAGCAGGAGGCTTCCAATAAATGCGCCGGCCACGCCGAAAGAGATGCCGCGAGCCGCCCCGAGGAAAGTCCAGAACAGCACTCCGACAAGCAGCCCCATCAGGAATCCATACAGGCCCCGCTTCCAGTTCCATGAGAAGGTTCGCAACGGGACAATCCGATCGATCTGATATTTCATCACTTCCAGGCAGACAGAAAAGTAGGGTGCAGTGACCACGGCGGTAATCAGCCCCTGGACCAGGCCGTCACGGACGCTCCCCGGCAGCGGGCTGTCCGGCGCTCCCTGCATCACCACCAATCCACGAACGGCTCCAAAAGCGACCCCAAGCCCGATCCCTGATTTCCAACCCCGCAGGTAGCGAAAAGCCAGGAAGCCGCCGATCAGCACGATGGATTGCGCATTGACAAATAGCCATATCGCTTTCGACCAGGCGACCCCCGCATCGTGGGCCGTCCTCCACTCCATCCATGCGGCCGTGGCGCACGGAATCGAACAGAACAATCCAAGGAGAATAGCGAGGATCAAGCTTCCGATGGTGCGGTATGATTGCTGCGGGCCTTCCCCTAGCGCTTCAGGCTGCATCAATTCCATGAGAAACAGCGAGCGATTCTGACGACTGGCAATCCAGGAGAGCGCCTGGCGCGTCTCGCGGAGCGAGAAGTGGTCAGCACTTGCCAAGGCAACCTCGGACCGCAGGCGACTTCCGCAGTATCGAGTCAACAGATCGCGGATCCGTTCCTGCTCCGGAGGACAGTCTCCGATAACCACCGAGACCGGCTGATCCCGATAAGCGATGGTCATTAAATGCAGGAACAAGGGCCTGACTAGCAATCGCCGCAGCACATCGTCCGCTCGGACGGCTTGAGCAAGCCCTTCGAGCCCCGGTTCGTTGTCGACGTATCGCTCCGATTCTTCGATCGCCAGCGGCATTAAAGTGATACGACTGCGAAACATCTTCGAAACCAGCTGCTTCGTCTCGCTAGCCGACACGCTTTCGGGTCGAGCCGCGACGCAGGCCGAGAACTCCGTCGTGTCCGCGCCCAGGACATCGGTTCGGAAGTTGTCGATGGCTTCGAGGCAGGCCAGTGGAGTCCGGATGGGATTCGAAGCATTCTGATCAGAATCGAAGGCTACATCGGCGATCTCGGCCAGTCCTTCGATTCCGTCGAAGAGGTAGATCAGTTCATTGTTGTCGATCAAGCGCCGAGCGGCTGTGCGACCCACGAGATAGAGGCGGTCCAGTTCTTCGACGATCCAGCGGCGCATGCTGCCGCCCGTCCATGCCGAAAGGTCGAAGATCACGGGGATCTTCGCAGTTCGATCGCGGACCGCCTCGTCGATGAGATACGCCAGCAGTTGAACCAGGGCAATCGATTTCCCCGCTCCAGCGCGAGCCTCCATCAGCAGTCTGCAGTCCGACTTTCGAAAGTGGGATTTTAGAGAAAGCCCCGTGAGCGCCGCTTCCGGCAACGCCGCTGTGGGCGACGTTGACTGGTATTCGTAGGCCACGGGAAGTGGAGGAACAGAGTCGAACGTCGATTCCAGGAAACCGTCCACCCAGAGTGAGCGGATTTTGGCAATCAGGCTGTCGCGGCTGCTTCGAGGAGCATCATCGCGAACAGGCTGATTGAGCTCACGAAGGATCTGTGGAAGGTCGCGGTCAATCGAAGACAGCAACTCGTCCTGAGTCTCGAATCTCCGATGATGAAAGATCGCCTGATAACCGTTCGGAGACTGCAGTCGGGCGACGAAAGCCCGGACCGCTTCCAGATCCGCAGCACTCCCTTCACTGGGGCGCGTGCAGTGATAGAACAGGATGACCGGCTTCCTGCCCGTCAGCCGATATCGTTCGTAAGCTCGCTCAAATTCATAAATCGTTCCGCTTGGGTAAGTGACGCCGGTCGACGGATGGGTGAATGAGGAACCGATCTTGCTCCACATCATGCAGATCAGAACGTCGACGTCTGCGGGATCGATCAAATAGCGGTCGACCGAGATCTGCGGCGGTTCGCCGGCAACCGGGGGAACGTCGTCCTCATAGGCATAGAGGTCGAGCCGGAATTCGGAACTGATGCCGCGATTCTTCTGCAGCAGGGAAATTCGATTCTTGATTCCGTTGCGTTCCGCATGCAGATCCCCCGGCGACGAGAGAAAGATGGAAACGGGAAGTACTCTCATCGAACGCGCGGCGGACATTCAACGAGGCCTTGATCACAGGCTGAGGGCGAACTCTGGCGTCGTGGGACTGTCGCAGAATATCGGATGGCGAGGATGAACGAAACATCATATACAGAAATCGTGGAATAGCATTGGATTCAGTTTGCGGCGATGTTCCAGGTATTGGGTTGGAACCAGCGTTGCCGACATCTTATCGATCTGGTGAAAGTGGGTTCCCAATCCCGATCACCGTTGATTGGTGGGAGCGCCGTTGTTTGGAATGCGTTCATCAACTCAGCATCCGTCATGAGGACAAATTTTCAATAGCCGATTGTGTAACATGTACCACCGCTGTAGAATCCCGCCCACGGAATCCGGGCTCACAGGGACGCGACCCAGTCGGTGATTTTCAGGATGACCGCCTCGTTCGTCGCTTGGGTGTGTGGTGATGGCTGTGAGTCGCTCCTCCGTCCCGTATAGCGCCGCATTCACAGCAGCAAGGGGAGTCCGCGCGACGCCTGTGGCAGTCGCGGAAGTTTTCACAGCGTGGCGGTCGCCTGACTTCCGGGTCTGGTCGTTCCGCAGCGGATCAAACTGGCAGCCGGCCACGTCGAACACGTCGAACACGCCGCGGAGAGCCTGAACCGCTCCTTGGCCCGTTGATTCCGAAGGTCGTGAACCGTGCCGGACGCCGGTTTGCGAAGCCTGACGGGAGATCGGGCTGAAACTTCCCACGGATGGGCGCGTAGCTTGTATCGTTGGCCGGTCATTCTTTTCACGACACCCGGATCGTATGCCTTCCGACCCGAACAAGATCGCGTGGGGCGGTGTCGGCGCCAGGAATTCCTGGACCGAACTGCCGCGCTGGCCCGACTCGACGGGTGTCCGCATGGGCATCGTGCGTCAGGTGCTTCCGGGCGTCGAGTATCGAGAGCCGAAAACGGCCATCGACTATACGACCTGGCGTCGTGACCCGGGCGATCGGCTGACGTTCGGCATGTCGTGCGATGTGTTGCCCGTGTTCCAGACGCTGGTCATTCTGGAATCTCGGTTGCGGCAATCCATGCAGTCGCGAAAGGGACCCGATGAGGCACTGCTCGCCGCGCTGGACGGTGCGGTGCGGGGGTTGCTGTCAATCGCCGCACAGCTCCATGCGTCCTCTCCGCCACAATTTCTGGGACTGGCGCATCCATCGAACATCCTGCTCATCGGGCCGCCCGATCGACCGCCGATCGTTGGAACACCCGATGCGGGATTTTATTTCGACGAGCGGGCGGGTGCGGCCCGCCCGGCCTGGCTCGAGAACGACGCCGGCCACTGGCGTTTTCTGTGGGACGAATCGCCGCTGGACGTGAACCGCCTGATCTCTTCGGGTCGCTGGACGGTGGGCCAGGACCTGCGGACTATCGCACGTTTGATCGCCTGGCTGCTCGTCGGCGAGAAGCGCATGGGCGAATGGGTCGGCGGCCGGTCCGACGTTCCCTTGCGGCGCATTCCCAATCCGGACGAGGCTGACGACACGGGGGCCGGAGTGTGGCGTGTCCTTGGCGACGTGCTGGATCCGACGGGCGGCGCCGAGGGGCGAATCGCTTCCGCCAGCCGGTTCGCCGAGAGGTTAACGGGAGAATCGGAACCCAGCGAACACTTCCGGTCCGGGTTGCAGTCCACCAACCGGGCAAAATCCAAACCGGGCAAGAAGGCTGCCGGACCGTCGTTCCTGGCGGGCTTCCTCAAGGCAGCCGGGATTCTTCTTGCTGTCGGCACGGTCGTGGGTGTCCTGTTTCTTGCGGGACGGGCTTACCTGGATGCCCCCGCCCCGACCTCGCCCACGCTCTGTCCAGATTGTCCGGGAACCACCCGGTTGCGGCCGGACCTGGAAGCACTCCACGAGTTCCGCAAGGAAACGGTGAAGCCGCTTGCCCTCGACGACCGGCTGAAGCGGCTGGGGCAGGAGTTGGACATCCTGAAGCGACTGCACCAGCCGAACCTTCTTCATGAACGAACGCAGGTGCGCGAGCGCGAGCAGGCTTGCCTCGCGGCGGTGCGGGCAGATTTCCTGAAAGAACTCGAAAGTTCAGCGAATCAACTCTTGGACGAAAACCGTGACGGCACGATCCCCACTCCGGCGCTGCCGGCGCGGGGCGCGTCCGTCCTGACGCTTCATGACGATTTCCTGACCCTGCTAGTGGACACATCCCTCTCGGAGAAGCCGTTATGGCGACTGCAGCTGGAACGTACGGTCGACGGATTGCGGTAGGCGTGCTGCTTGTCGGCGTGTTCGTCGTCGCGGCGGGGCCGACCCCGACCGCCGCACAGGAGACGCGCGAGAAGACGACCACGCAGGTCACGGAGGAGGATGCATCAACAGCCCGGCCGGCCGACGACTCGGAGGTGTTGTTGATGGTGCTGCGCGAGAAGTCCACGACCAGCAAGAAGCAGCTCGAGGACAAGCTGAAGAGGGTTGTCCAGGAGTCGAAATGCCAGGTGGCGGGAGTGACTGCGGAGGAGATCAGCAAGGCGACGTACGGGGATCTGGAAAGGTTCCTCGTCTCGGGACGTCTGCCCACGGAAGTTCGTGGAGGCGTCCAGTTGGAGCCATATATCGGTGACGGCACGGACTGGGTGCTCGATCTGGGACATCCGAAGCGCTTTCTCGAGCGACTCGTCGTCTCGTCGAACGAGGCGGCCGAAGGCGAGGATCCGAAAGGCACGGTGTTCGTGGGCAAGCCGAAAGGGAACGAGCAGAAGTTCGAATTCCATTCGGCCGGCCGGTTCCTGTTCAAACTGGATCGCGGGATCACCCCACGGTCGTACTGGGCCGAATACACGGACGAAACCGGGGCCAAGCAGAAAGACTTAGGGAAGTTGCCCGAACCGAGGCGGCACTGGCTGGTGAAGCTGACAGGGTTCCAGGGGAACGAGCAGCAGCTGTTCGATACGCTGCGAGATCCGCTGAAGATGGCGAGCCCCGTCGCCCCGAACGTGCAGAAGGGGCCGGCGGTCACCGTCGTCATCGCCGACCTGAACCCGGTAGCTGTCGACAGCAAGACCACGTGGGCCGAGAACCAGATCACGATCCGGTTTCCGACGCTGCCCGGACGCCAGCCGAAGCGGGTCTGGATGCTGTTCCCCGTCAATCCGACCGACGTGATGGCTCAGTTGAAAAAGTATGAAACGCTGGGCGAGTACGAACTGCCGGAAGCGCTCGACAAGGGGATCAAGGTTTCGGCGAGCGATACCGCGGCGGTCCTGGCTCCCAACGTCGCTCCGCAGTGGTACGAGATTCCCTGGAACGAGAAGGGCGGCGTGTTCGAGCGGGTCTTCACGGTCGATGTGGCGAAGTGGAAGCAACAGGAGCGGCTCAACGTGCATCGCCTGCACTTCTACGAACACGTCAGCCCGATGGGGACCCGCGGAGCGATCCTTCTGAAGGGCGCCGGCAGGGAGTTCCTGATCTCGGCGGAAGAGGAAACCCAGTGGGCTCTCGGCATTCGCGGCGCCGATACGACGGCGACGCCCAAACCGTGATCATCAGCACGACGACGAGTGAAGCGGATCGCTCCGCGTGGGGCGGCGACCCCAGGTCTGGCTACGACTGAATTCGGAAGGGAACCTTCCGCAGGAGTGACAACGCAATGCCCTTGTCCCGTCTCGATTGCCCGCTCGTGACCGAGCCGCACGCGCGGGTGATCGACCGCTTCAACGAGCTGTCCGCGATCGTCGCCAGAATCGAGGTCCGCTTCCCGAACCTGACGCAGCACAAGGACGTGCAGGCCGGTATCCGGTCGTTGGAAGAGGTCGCCGAGCGGTTGCGGCGGTCCCACTATCGCATCGGTTTCATCGGTGTCTCCCAGGCCGGCAAATCGACGACGGTGTGCAGTCTCCTGAACCTCCAGGAGAAGGACAGTCCGACGCCGACGGGGTCTGCGGGAGCAACAACGAGCGCAATCACACGCATCCGCCGCGATCGCACGAAGGAATCCGGACTGCCGGAGAAGGTCCGGCTCAATTTCATGTCGCAGGCCGAGTTCGATCACCGGCGATCGGACCTTTGCCGCAATCTCGTCCTCGATGCCTCGCAATCCGACGCGAAGTTGATTGAGGAACTCAAGCGACGAATCGCGAATACGAAACCGCCGAACGAGGAAGACTTGAGGTATCTGCTGCGACTGCTGACGAGTTACGGCAACTACCGGTCGACACACATCGGAAAGTCAGATCTGGAGGGTTCCTACCTTCAGCGCGGAATTTTCGTGACGCACCAAGGTGTGAAAGACAGTCCCTACGCCTTGCTGCGGGAAATGAACATCGACTTCCCGACGACGGCGATCTCTCCGGAGCTGGAGCTCATCGACCTGCCAGGCCTGGGGGTCGATACTCAATCGGATGTCCTCCTGACGCTCGACTTCCTTCGGCACCTCGACGGAGCGGTCATCTTTCAGGAATCGGGTCAGGTGACCGGCGAATCGGCCGGCCGCCTCATCCGGGAACTGATGGAAGGGTGGGATCGCTTGACCGGCCGGGTCTGGATGGTCGTGACCAAGTCGGACAATCTGATGCCGAATCACAAATTCGGCGACGGCAACGGAGTCACGTTCCTGGATCATCTCGAGCAGTTCGTGAGACAGAAGAGGTTGCCGCCGGAGCAGGTCGTTCTGGTCGGTAATCATCTCTACATGGGGCTTCTCAAGAGCCTCCCTTCCGGAGCGAGTGTTGACGGGCAACTCCCCAGGCCTGACCAGAGGCTCTATGACAAGGCCAACATTGACGTCGATTCCGCCGGAAATCCGGTGATTCCCGAAGGCTTTCGTCGGCATGAGGTGCTCTGCCGCGCCTACGAACATGTCGTTCGCGACGGCGGCATTCCCCGGTTGCGTCAGGTGCTTCAGGAGACGCTGGCCGAATCCGTGCGGTCCGAGATCTGCCGCGATGCGCGGCTGGGGCTCCGCCAGATCGCCCTGGTCCTCAGGAACGAGGTGGCGAGCGGCATGGACCGCGCGGTTCTACCGCTCGAAGCGCTGGAAGAGTCGACGCGATGGGAGACCTCGGTCCAGGTGTTCTCTCGTCGGATTCCGTTCCAGGAATCCTGTTTCGAGGAAGCAGGGCAAGAGCTTCGGAAAGAACTGCTCAAACTGGTGGACGACCGCTTCCCCGCACAATTGACGCTGACCCCGGACCAGATCCCGGTCCGACACGCTAGCCTGTCGAAGCTGCTCAACGAGTTCGGTGTTCGGAAGGCGGCGGAAATTGTGGTCCGGCCAATCTATAAGCGGATGAGCGAGCTGTTCGCCGCGATGCCCGGAACTCCCATCGTCTTGCCCGGCCAGGCCACGCGCCTCCCACACGATCGGTGGCAAAAGATCTATGAGCGGGATACCCACCCGCAACACAACGAATGGTACGCCGACGTGTTCCGCACCTTCGAAAATGTCTCGTTCCTGCAGAAGGCCGGGCTGCGACGGGAGCAGTACCTGAAGATCATGGGGCGAAAAGTCGATTCCGTCGTGTTCGCGCTGGTGGGTCGGGTCGTCGAGCGGATCCTGAGCGAACTTAACGCGATCGGCGAGGAGCTGGGCCGCCTAGGCCACGAGCGCGAGTTGGTCGATCGAGACGGACTCGACGAGATGAAGCGCCTGCTGGTCGACCTCGATGCGTTTCTGAAAGTCATCGAAGCCGAAACGACATGAAACTGCGGTTGCTGTGACAGACCGCCTGGCCGCTCGCTGACCCCCGTCACTGTTCACGAATCCGCAAGCCTCGCGTCGCCAAACCGAGCCGACCGACATGACTTCCCTTCCCGCCACTCGGTCCATCTTGCTGACGGGTGCCTTCAAACGCACCGGCCACCGCTCGGCGACGCACGGCTGTTCGATCAGCGAGCTCGTCCGGCGCGAGCGCCTCGGGCTCTCCGAGAACAACGACGACGTGATCATTGTCTTTCTGCTGCCGCCCGAGCGTCCCTACCTGACGATCGAGGCGAAGGCGACCGACCCCCAGAAGGGCGAAATCCAGTTTCTGAAGACGAAAGAGAAAGCGAAGGAGATTCTGCCCTCGTTCTCGACGGCTCAGGGCTTTGCCATCGCCCGGGTTCCGTTCACGGCCCGCATTGCCGTCGAGGTCCGCGTCAACACAGATCACCCTCAGTTTCTTGCGATCAACCCCGAGAAAAACGCGGACAGCCTGACGTCGGAGATTTGCGTCAACATCTACCCGGCAGCGAATCCGGACGAGGGGGGGGCGATGCAGACGCTGGAGCTGAAGATCGCTCCGGCCACGCCTGCGCCGCCGCATGAAGGTCTGGTCGCGTTTGACCTCGGCAACACGTCCAGCACCATGGTGCGGATGCCGGTCATCGACCCGCTCGGACGTCATCCCGTCGACCGGATCGATCTCGTGCGCATCCGCAGGTTGGGAACACCGGGGCCGGTTCCCACGGTGCTGCGTCTGAGCCAGTACAGCGCTCCCAGAGTGCCGGGAGAGTTCTCGACGGGTGAGTGCGAAATTCCCTCACCCGGTCAAGCTCGCGACGGGAGCCAGACGGCCTGGGAGTTGCACGGAATCAAGCGCCAGCTGAGCGATCCGGCGAATGAGGATCCGAAGGTCATCGTCAACGGCCACGTGATCGAGATTCCGAAGTCCGAACCGGCCCAGCTGTTCTGCAGCGAGACATTCCTCGGATTCTTTCGGCACCAGCAGTCTTATCCGCAGGAGTTGGCGATCACCTGCCCGACGACGTTCTCCCAGGCCGAGGTCGGGGCGCTCAAGGAAGCGGTCTACCAGGGGTGGCGCCGCGCTCGCGGCGCGCGGGAGCAGGTCGTGAACGAGGCGAATCGCGAACGATACGAAGAGGGCTTTCGCAAACTTCTCGGTGAAGGTTCCGTCATTGATGAGGCCTCCGCGGCCGCCTTCTATTTCCTGTTCAAAGATTTCGTGACCGCCGACGGCCGCGTGCCGGCGCTGCGGTACGTCTATCCGGACGGGATCAACATCCTGCTCTACGACTGCGGCGGTGGAACGACCGACATCGCGCTCATCCGGGCTTCGTTCCCGAATGAGAGCGAGATCCTGCGGATCGATGTGCTGGGCCGGGCCGGTCACCGAAAGTTCGGTGGCGACAGCATCACCGTAGCCTTTTATCGACTGCTGAAGGCGAAGCTGGCGGCGGCAGTGGATAAGGACACGGTAGAGTTCCCCGACGACCCCGCGGAGCTGCGGGAGTATTTCCTCGACCCGCAGCGCAAGCAGGCGATCGACGCGATCGTTCCGACGATCTTCGAGCATCTGGACGACTTGCAGAATTTCGAGGCCCGGGACCGCCGCCGCGCCACGCTGTTTCTCTGGGACTGGGCGGAAGACTACAAGAAGGCTCTAGCCACGGCTGAGGAGGACGACACGCCGGATCCTCCCGAGCTGGTGGCGGGGACCGACCTGACGTGGTTCGCCGAGCGGATCCGGAAAGCGTCGGGGGGTCCGGGATTGACGGGGCAGCAGCTTCAAAACCACGCCCGCAATTGCGGCATCACGCGGGAAGAAGTAAACGCCCTCATCGATGACGATATCCGGAAGTCCATTGAGTATGCGAACCATCTGATCGAGGCGCATAGCGCTCCTGGTACGGCACGACACGCGCAGGCTGAAGCCAAGGAGAAGGAGCTCCGACGGTCGCCGGCCGACGTCGACTGGGTCTATGTGGTCGGGAATGCGTCGCGCTATCCGCGGATCCGCGAACTGATGAAAGACTCCGCCGCCGGGCTGCGCGTTCGATTCCTTTCGGACCGGCTGGCAGACGTTCCCCCCGCCCTGTTGAAGGACTCGGTGGCGAAGGGTGCGGTGCTGGCGCTGGCCGTCGACCGGGTGAACTTCGGCGTGACCGTCCAGTTCGACAAGGAGTTCATGAACCGGCTGCCCTTCGCAGTCACGTCGTTCTACGATCTGGGCCTTGAGTCCGACGACAAGCTCTACACGGAAAACACTCCTTACGATCAGCTGCAGGAGCAACGGATCCGCATGACGGCAGATCTGCGGAAGCAGATGGAGGCGACGATCAAGAAGCAGAAGGAGAAGCAGAAGTCGCCCGGCGCCGATCACGGCCTCACCTTGCAGTTGGCCCGGAAGTGGCCTGGAGACACCGAGCCGGAGCCCTACCTCAACTTCCGGCTGCAGCACGTCCCGAAGGCCGACCTGCTGCTCGGATTCGACAAGAGCGGCACGAGGCAGTTCTACGTCTGTGAGGATTCCAGCGGCAAGAACGACCGGGGCGAAAAAGTCTTCGGACAGCTCAGCCAGCCGCCGCTCTACCGCGCCCCCCCGCAGGTGGGCGACCTCTGAACGGAGGCGGCACGCGCCGCCGTGGATGAGTCGCAGGCGAACGCGTCGTCAAGGGAGTGTCCTTACCGTCCATTGCCCTCGAACGATCTACCGAATGTCTTCCGTGAACCGACAGGCCGGAACGTCGCCGCAGACTGACACGTCCGGCACGGAGTGGTTGCGCGAAGCGATGCTGCAGATGCGCTGGACGCTCAGAGTGCGGCGGTATGTGGAGTATCTGAAGAAACTGTGGCCCGACGCTTCGGTCGAGCGGTTCGGCCTGGTGTTGGACTGGGTCGAGAGGAAGGTGCTGGGGCCGTTGCGAACGATTGAATGGATTCCCGGTCTGACGTCGCATCTGCTCAAGGTGGATCCGACGGAAGTCAGAATCACTCGGTGGACCGAGTCAACAGCGCAACTGCTCCGAGAACGTCTCTGCGAGGTGAGGGAGGCCGAAGTCATCCCGCGCCGTGCAGACTTCGCACGTTGGATTGTGGAGTGCATCGACGAGGCACGCTCGAGTGCCCGAGCCCTCTCGGACGAAGCCGAACCGGGCGATCTGGGTCCGGAACTTCCCTGCCGGCAGATGCTTTCGAACTGGGTCCAAATGGCGAGGTCGGTAGCGGCCTGGCAGGAGCTAGCCCCCGAGCTGGAACAGCTCGACCGACACCTTCAGGCACGCACGCTCAAAGATCTCGATGCGGCGATCAAGGCGCTCGATGCGATCCGGTTACCCGATCATGATTCGAAGGTGCGGCCGGCGCTCGGCCACGCTCTCGACGGGCTTCGGGCGTGTCGCGAGCGTCTGGAACCATCATCCGGGCATGACGTTCCGCCCGGCGATCTCCACAAGCTGAACACAGCGCGAAACGCCATCGAAGGCGTTCTCTCGGACGAATCGACGCCGCACCTGGTTCCGTCGCTCCTCGCTCGGTTCCGAAGCGTGCTCGCGAACAGCGGCCTTCCCCATCTGGCGGAGGAATGCTTCGAAAGCCTTGTTGCGAAGTATGACGTGTCCGTTGCGGAGGTGAGTCTGGCCCGGCTCCGCGATCGTTTCCGGGATGGCCACGAGTCCGCCCGCGCTGCGCTTGTCTTGTTGCTGGTCGCCTTTGTCGACGCCCGGAACGGTGCCTTCATCGCTTTGAAGGACGGAATCGACCTGTATGACGCAGTTTTAAGTCTGGCGGAAGAGCTCAATCTGTCGCTCCCCCCCTCGATCCAGGGGAGAGGCTGGAACGAAGGCTCCTGGTGGTTATCGTTCGTCGAACAGGACGAATCGGGGGATCCGGAGCAGAAACAGCAGATCCTGGCAACCGGCGTCTATTTCGAATGTGATGGTGAGCCCGTCCTGTGCCGCAATCCGAAGCGGCGCGTGCCGCGACCGCAAGCGGCTGTGGCCGCAGACCTGCGTCTCCTCAGATCGCACCACTTGCAGTTGTCCGGCAACAACCTCAGGGACGTCGAGTGGATCGACACAATCATCGAGATTTTGGAACCGTTCAACCAGATCGAAGCGTGGTGGGAGACGATCGGTAAGCGCAATCCGGATCATCGGCGGGCTCTCTGGAACCTGCTGGTGCGGTGCGCCGGCCTGGCCGAACACGCGAAGTCGAGCGACGCCCGAGGAGACGCCGCCCGGCTGATCCTGCACCAGTTCGAGGAGGCCGAATTCCGACTCGTCCCGGTGACGGCGGAAGAGGCCGACACGACGCCCTGGTGCTTCCTCAGCGCGGAACCCAACGAAGGGCTGTCCGCACCCGACTCCGGCGGCGTGACAGGCGCGGGCGTCGCTCTCCTGGTGCCGGGCGAATCCGAGGCGCTCGCGTCCGCCGCCTGGATCCGCATCCCTCGGCGATGGCGGCTCGAGGATAAACTGCTGGACACACTCTGTGCGCAGGCGGGAGAGATCTCATTCTTGCACCGCAAAAACCCGGAGTGGAAAGGGTGGTTGGATTTTCGGGACGACGTCTGGGCGTACGTCCTCGAACTTCGGCATGCGCATTTTGAACGGCAGGACGGCAAATCGGCCCATTCCTGCCGAAAGGAGTTTGTCCGGGGTCTTGTCGTTCGCACCCTGGAATGCCGGCGCAGCGGGCGTCGTGACCTGGAAAGGGCGTTCCATCTGCTGGCCCGCACGGCGCTGGCACATACGCCTTCCGCCGCGTCCCTGTTTCCATTTCAGTTGGACGCAGAGACGTTGCGTCCCCTGCTTCCGCTTCCGCCCGACCAGATCGATTATGAGGTCGAGATCGCGGCGGAAGACGTTCCGGTCGGGCTGGTCGACTTCGAACTCGGGAGCAACGGCCGACCGCACCGAATACGCGTCAGCCTGGGTCCGGAAACGAATCGGCTTGCCGCTCTGTGGATGGCGCTGCCCGAGCCCCCCGCGCGTCCCGGGCGATCGCCCTGGAGCGCCCTCGTCGAGGCCCGCAAGACGTTCGCCCAACTGAAATTCGATCCTCATAAAGCGAGCGAACGGCTCCGGAAAGTTCTCGACGAGCTGCGAGCGCAACTCACCACCGAAGCCAACGACGCACACTTCGATGCCCTGGTGCGCATGGCGCTCGATATGAACGACGACGCGTCGGCTGGGCGCGGTGCCGCGCCGGCGCTGGATGATGCTCGGGAGGACTCATCCGAAAGCCGCTCTCCGTTGGAGGCCGCTCGGAGATGGCTGAAGGCGTTTCAGGAAGGGCAGCTTTGCCGGTGCTGGCCTTCGATCGATGTCAGCAAGTGGCGCGTGCATCCAAGGGACCCCTCGCCGGGCGATGGCGGCAGTCAGGTGGAACTGCCCGGAGTCGAATGGCAGCTTCACGAGATGCCGCGAGGGGAGGTCGTTCCCGGGACGTCGTTGCGGTTTTCGACAGACGCGAGACGCGCCAAGGCCGTTTTCAGCATCGGTCCTCCGCGGCCGGGCGGACCGGTGGACCTCGCGCGGCAGCTTATGGATGCGATCAAACGCGCCCCGGCGGGTCTACAGACAGCTCTCATGGCGCCCGGGCGCGAAATCGAATCGCTGTCCGAGCACGCCGAAACTTACCAGACGGCGCTCTCGGCCGTGGAGGTTCCAGTCTGCAAACTGCTCGATGAATTGCTGAAGTGTCTGGAGGGGTCGAAGGACAATCGCCCTCACGCGCTCTCTGAATCGGGCGACGAAGTGCTGGCCACGCTCCGCGCCTGGAGCGCTTCCGCGGGATTGACGATTCTTCCGGCGCAATGGTCGTTCGTGTCCAGTCCATCGAGCAGCGATCTTCCCGAACTCACCCTCACGCCGCGATTCCATGCGGGCTCGAAGCGGGGTGTGGTCGTACTGGAACAGTTCGGACTCTCCCAAAACGGTGCGGCGGCGCCGTGGTGCGAGTGCCGCGCATTCCTGTCGGCCGGTCCCTCTCCGGCCGACTACGAGGGATTCCGCCGGCGGATACAGCAGCGTCTGAAGAACGAAGCCGACACGTCCCGGCTGCTGGCGAACCTGGAAAGCTGGCCGAAAGCCGCCCTCGAGAAAGACCTGGAGTATGTCGCCCAGCAGTTCTTCCTGGACTTTTGGACGCTGCTCGGAGGGCAGTATTCGGCCGCGCACCCCGCCGAGTTCCGGGATCTGCATTCGAAGCTGGACGAGCTGCTTTCGGCGGGACTGGAACTGCACCCATTCTACCCGCGGACTTTTCAAGACCATCCCGAGCGATGGATCAAGATCGTCAATTCGGGAAGCCTGGTGACGGGCCGCGTCACGCGCGTGGTGATGCCCGGTCTCAAGGATCGCAAGAACAACCTGCGAATATCCGCCATCGTCGAGGTGGACTGACGCCGCATTCTTCTGCTTCGATTGCTAAACCGGAATGGCGGGTCTCTCGCCCGCCCTCGCGAGAAGGTCGAATTCATCATGGACTCCGCGGATCGCCCCCTGCTGCCGTCTTTCCTGCGGCCCTTTTGGCGCACGCTGCTGCTGGCGTTCGTCGCTTTGGCCCTGGTCGTACCGTTGCATTTCGTCTCGTTTCCTGAAGCTTGGACTTTTCTCAGTTCGCCCCCGGGGCTGGCGTTCCACGCAGCGACGCTGACGCTGCTGTTCCTGCTGGTCGCCGAATGGAGCAAGCAGTCGACGATGCGGCGGGAACTGATGGAATCGATGCCGAACGATCCCGAGGGCGACGACTCCTGGGCGGTTGCCGCCGTGGTCGATGCGATTCGCCAGCTTCCGTCCGGCCGTCCGCAGACGCAGGTCCTTCAGGAGAAGATCGCCGCCACCCGCGCGCACCTTCAGGATACCTACGGGTATCGCTGGGTGGTCTTTGTCGGGGCGGCGTTCCTGCTGCCGCTCGCGGGCGTTTTCTGCGGATGGCACCAGTTGCGCGAAACAGGGCAGTTGCTGCCACCGCGCGAGGTGCTGCTGCCGTTCACGTCAGGATGGGTCGAGGCGGGTCTCGTCCTGATTCCGACTCTGGCGCTTTGGGTCGGCGGAACCGGCCTGTTCCGCGACTGGGAGCGGCGGATGAAATCTCACGTGAAAGCCGATTCGCCGATCGTCGGACGCACGCTGTCTCGCACGGCGGGCCGCCGTGTTCCGACGTACGATGAGCCGATCGACGAGCGGCCGATCGATCCGGAGCCGCGATACGGCGGGCCGGAACCGGAAAACCTCGACCCCGACGGGTTCGAAGCGAACGGGCGTCATCACGCTCCCGAACCGCACGCCCGGCGTGAACCGGAATTCGACGACCCACCGATCGAGCCCGCTCCGCGTCCCGAACCTCCGCGATCCGATCCGCCGCGACCTGCGCCCGCGCCGAAGGTGGCCGCCGCGGCACCACCGCCTCCCGAGGACGACATCTTCTGAAGAAGACCGTTGAGAAGTTTCAATCGGTCTGATCTCGCCGGTCAACGATTCCCGGCGTGCCGCCTCCACTTGCTGAAAGCGACATCTTTCAGGTTCCGGGATAGCGAGCGATGAGATTCCTTTCCGTCTGGATTGCCTGGGTCATCTGGGTTCAACTGCTGTCGGTGTTCGGGCTCTGGCTCACGTCGGGCGGGGGAACAGATCCCGCCTGCGTCGTGCGGCTCGAGCCGCGGGAACTGCTCGTCGACGAGTTCCGCCAGAGCGTCGAGTTGCGAGTGATTGCCACAAGCCCGCCCGCGAGCGACCTGCTGGTGCGTTTCCGCGTCGTCCCGGGGAATCCGCCGGCGGAGGCCGACAAAGACTACCGTGTGAAGGAAACGTCGGTGCGCCTGCCGGCGCACGAAAAAAGCGCCCTCGTGACGATCGACCTTGTGGACGACAAGATCCAGGAGCAGGAAGAGGTGTTTCTGGTGGCGATGGTTGACGGCCCGGGATATCAGCGCGACCTGGGCGCCGACAGCTCCACGGTGAGGATCGCCGACGACGACACCGAAAGTCCGCTGCCCATCGCCACGTTCTCCGAACCGGAGCTGGCGGTTAAGGAGGGCGACGGACTGAGAGAAGTCGTCGTTCGTCTTTCGGGAGATCATCCCGAGCGAACCGAGATCCGGTACGAGGTGGAACGGGTCGAAAGGGACGGACGCCGCCAGACGTTGAGAGGGGGCAGCGTGTACGTCGAGGAAGGCAAACCTTCGACAACCATTCCGCTGCAGATTCCCGACGACAAAATTCATCAGCCCGACGGAACCGAGCTGGCGGTCGTGCTGCACGAGACGACCTCGGCGAAGATCGGTCAACAGAGGCGGCTTCGGGTCCGCGTCCTGGATGACGATCCGCCGCCGCAGGTGGAACTGACCGTCGCCAAACTGGCACTCTCCGAATCATCGAAAGAGCCATTCACCATCACTGCAACACTGAACGGCGCGACCGATCGCGACGTAGTAATCGACTACGAGCTCATGGAGCAGGGCACGGCGGCCTCGATCACCGCGACTCCCGGATCGGATTTTCGCCTTCCCACAGGTCCGTTGCGGATTTCGCCGGAACAGACCTCGGCAACGCTCAAGATCGACGTGCTGGACGACAAGGAGTCCGAGTCGGAGAAAGAGGTGCTTTCGCTGAAATTCAGGGCGACGCCGGGCAAGATCAAGGGCCCGGCGCAGGTCGATCTGGAGATCATTGATGATGACGGCGTGGACGGCGACGTGCTGGTCGTCGCGCTCGCGACAACGGCGTTTCTGGACGACAGGAAAGCGTTCGAGCGCGAGTTCGAGCGTTTGGTGAAGGAGCATCCCCGGCTGATCGGCAAGGGGATCTACCTCGTCGCGAAGGAGGGGGAACCAGTGCTCTGGACGCCCGACAAGACGGTCGATCTCGAGCCGGCCAAAGCCTTCACGTATGACGACCCGCTCGCCGCGACCTTCAATCGCGCCGCTCCGCTGACCGCCAGGTTGACCGCGTCGTCGCGACGCAAGAACGTGCGAGTGATCTGGATCTGGACCAGTCTGGTCTCGGCGAACGACTTCGGTGTTGGCGAGGAGCGACTGAAGTTGCCGGAAGGCGTGAAGCCGTACCTCGTGTGGGTGGGACTCGGCGACAGCACCGATTCTCCATTGTTGCGGAACTGGTTCGGAGACGATCACTTGCACCGGACCGCGAAGCCCGCGGGGCTGGCCGACACGCTCAGCAAGGAATTCGGGGAGATGCAGAAATGAACGGAGAGAACTCCACGTCAGGTTCGACGACGGACGGTGGTGCGACCGCGGCGCAGGCGGTCGATGCCGGGGTGTCGCCTCCCGTTGCACGTACGGAGGGCGTTCCGCCAGAACCGGAGAAGGCACAGCTCATGGCGCAGGCGACGCAGTCACCGCACCCTCCGAGCGTTCCGAAGAACCAGGACGTTCCAACAGGCGGCAAGCCACCCGATTCTTCTCCGCCCTCGAATGCACAGGATGCTCCCCCGGTTCCCCAAACGCCGAAGACCCCTGCCGCCGCGAAGCCACAGGAAATCTCGCACGTTATGAAGGACCAGGGCCGGTCCCCGGCGCCGAAATCCGTCGACGCCCTGCCGACGAATCCGTCCCCCGGCCGTTGCGATGCGGCGACCACGAATGCTCCCGGAAATAAGCCGTCGTCCGGAACGCATGCGCCGACCAATGCGGCTCCGTCCCCGGCCGCTGCCACCGGCAAGCCCCCGTCGAAAGCCGGCGCGGCAACCGGCAAGGAGGCCTCTCGCCCCGGTGGCGCGGCTGCGGCTTCCAGAACGAAATTCGGTGGCCGCACTTTTCTGGACAGCACCGTTCGCCACTCGTCCTACATCGCGGTGCTGCTGAATCTTGCGATTCTCGGGGTCCTGGCGTGGTTCCTGGTCAGAGTCGAGCGGCTGGATACCCGGAACCAGGATCAGGACAAGGCTCGCGACGCCGCTTTGACCGCTCAAGGCAGCGAGCAGAAGGCCGAGGTGACGAAGCTGAAGACCGAGATCGACAATTTGAGGGCGGACGTCCGGGCCACGATGGGGCATGTCACCGGTTTGAAAACGGAGGTCAGCACTTTCGGAAGCGATCTGAACGGACTGAAATCGAGCGTCGACACACTGGCAGACAAAGAGAAGAATCCCCCGGGCGAGGTCCCGCCGGCTGCGACGGTTCCCACAACTAAACCGCCTTCGCCGACTCCCGGCGAGTTGCAAACCATCCTTGCCCGTCTCGAAACCATCGACAAGTCCTTGCTCGCGATCCAGTCTCAGACCAAATCCCGACAGGACCCCTTGCCCGCCGCCCAGGTTCCACCCCGTACGGCGGTCGCGCTCGTCCTCTTCCACACAAAGCAGGCGAACGCGAAGCGGTTTGCAAGCAGCGTGCTGCGAAACATCGTCCTGGGCAACTCGACGGATTCGTCCGTAGATCTGGCCGTCTTGCTTGCCAAAGAGGGACACACGTACCTTGCGCTCGGCGAATTCGACGGCAAAAAGGCGATCGAGAGCGAATTCAATCTCAACAATCCGGACGAAAATGTCGCCGAGCGGGTGAACGACCTCGACCCCGCCCTCCTGTTCACGAAAGCTCCGCCGGGTTCAAAAACGAGGAGACTGGTGATCGTCGCCAGCCACGAGGCCAAACCTCCTTCGGAAAAGGTCTGGGAGCGATGGAAAGGGCTTGAGGTCGATATCGTCCTGATTCATCAAGGTAATACGGCAGGCGAGGATGTCCAGAAGCAGGTCGAAGCCTGGAACCGCTTTTGTCGCCGCGAATCGAATCTGACGCCCCCGCGAACACGCCGAGGCACGGCATCGCTGTTCCACGTGCCCTCAAGCGAGAAGGATGCTCCGTGGACGGAAAAGAACAAGCAGGATTTCGAAGCGTTACTTCGGTCGCTGCTCGTCGGCAAACGGATGGCGGAACCCGTCGTCCCGGGTTCCTGAGGATCCGTGCAAGTCGGTCGCTCTCGCTCGACCATCAATAGGGTAACGAGGAGGTCCTCCGTCCCATCCCATATCCATTCGAAGGGTTCATAGTTTTCTTCATACGAGGTGCAGAAATGTTTCGAAATCTTGTCCTGCTTGCGGTCCTGAGCCTGCTTCCCGGCGGCTCGGGAACGGCATTCGGCCAGCCATCACCCGCGCAGAAGCCGCAACCCGTTCAGATGCCCCGTGATTCGTCGGGCGCGCCGCGTCCGTTTCCCACGAAATACGAAGTCGACAAGGACGGAGATGCAAAGCACGTCTGGCTGGCGGTCGAGGGGTTTCAGCCGCTCGCACTCCCCGCTCCCGACTCTCCGCCGGCAACTACACCCCCGTCGACGTTTATGCATCACCTTTATGAACTCACCAGTTTTCAGCCCAAAGGAATCACCGGCCGGTACTACCTTCTCGCCGGAATCGATAACCCCGAGAACCGGTTCGGCTGGGTGCCGGAAGACTACCTGGTGCGAGGAAACGAGGCCCTCAGGGCGGAATCCACGAGCATCGTCCGCAAAGGGATGATCGTCACCCGACCGGAGCTTGCGGGACGCGCCGACGCGGAGCTTCACGCCTGGACCGCCCTCCCCGGGAAGGGAACGAGCCGGGGTCCATACCGGCTTTCCAACATCTTCTTCATTTACGGGGAAACAAGGCCTGCAGACTTTAAGCGAACCGGAGAATCACCCAGCGTCCTCATCGGAACTGAAACGTCGTTCTCACAGGCGATGACAAGGTCCCGAACCAGCGAGATGGAAGACTCCAACTCGCCGGAAGGCGTCGTCAAGGGATGGCTTCCTGCGAACCGCATCGCATTCTGGAATACCCGCGAGGCGATGGAATGGGACGAGCCGTCGACCATTCCCACCGCAATTCCGCGCCGCACGACGCGCGGCGCAATCTACCGCGCGCGTGAAGAAGCCTATTCCTTGTACTCGCAATCCGGAAAGACCACGACGCCTCCCGCACTGTTCGAAGAGCAGTTCATCGCAGAAGGTCGAGAGGCCGGCAAAACGGTCGCTTTCGCCCCGTTTCATGCTCGTTACCCGATCCTGCAATACGAGGGGACGAAGGAGTACCCGCAGGAATTCAAGGACAACCGCTTGCTCAAGGTCGGCGGAATCGGCGGATTCGGCGGACTTTCGGCGGGCTCCGTCGACGACCTGAAGCGCCAGCTGGAAATCATCGCCGAGAGGGCGTCCAAGATGGAGATCATGTTCGTGATCGACGACACGGGCAGCATGAGCAATCACATCAACGTCGTCGCAAAGACCGTTCGGCAGGTGGCTGACGGAGTCCTGGTGGAGAATCGCGGCAGCGTGCGGGTCGGAGTCGCGTTTTACAACGACACCGACGAACAGCCGGATGGGTGGAAGCCGGTCACGGTCCGGAAGCTGCAGGAACTGACACGGGGCGACACGTCCTTCGTCAAGTATGTCGAAGATCATGCGAAGAAGAGTTCCAGCGGCGGCGACCCTCCCGAATTGGTGTTTCGAGGATTGCGCGAAGGCGTTGAAGGGGCCGGCTTCTCGCCGTTCGCCCGAAAGCTTGTCATTCTCATCGGAGATGCGGGAGACAAGATTCCCGTTTCCGACCTTCCCGCCGCCGTTCGCGAGGTGACGGCGCTCCTGACCCCGCAGAAGCAGTCTCCCGTCGAGTTCTACGCCATCCGGGTCGAACCCGACGACAATGCCGTTTCGCGATCGTTCCAGGCGCAAACCGACGCCATCGCCGACAGTCTGAACCGTGCCAGCGAGAGCGACAAGTCCGTCTCGCGGAAACTGGCTGCGACCGTCTCGGCCGGCGACGTGAGCCTGATGGAGCTTCTGACCGCCCGCTACGCCGCGCTCGGCGAGGAATCCCGCGAAATCAGGAAGAAGATCGATGACATGCGACAAGGCCAGTTCCAGACGCGGCCCGGGCCTGAGCTCGAATCCATGCTCAAGCAATTCGGAGTGAACCTCGACAAGCTGTCCGCCATCAAGGGGAATCAGGTTTTCGCGGAAGGATATGTCTGGAAGAAGTCGGTTGGGCAAACCAACATCCCTCAGGTGCGGGTTCGATACTTGTTGAGCCATGGCAACATCCAGGATCTCATCCGGATCATGAAGCCGCTTGTGGGTCACAAGAATGACCTCCTGACGAAGAAGCCGAAGATGAAGGACCTCCTGGTCGGCGTCATTAAACAGGCCACGGATGATCCGATCGAAGAGTCGAAGTCATTGGATGAGATTCTGCTGAAAAAGTTGGGGCTCGAGGCTCGGTCACGTCTGCTGAAGATGCCGATCAACTCCACCCTGCCGCTGAAGGCCTCCGCGCAGGACCTCGAAGAGATCGCCCTTCGACTCCAGAAATTGGAGGACGTGCTCGAAGGAAAGACCAGAACCTGGCAGGCTCGAGTCAGGAAGGAGCAGGACCAGGACATCACCTGGTACGAGGGCGGCCCCGCCTCCGACCTGCCCCGGTCATGGACTCTTCCATATAGTCAGACCAGGTTGTACTGGATCGACGCCGAAGAGGAGATCCCTTGATGCCGTTCGAACTCACGGACGTCACCTTCGAGTATCCCGGCGCCGAAAAGCCGTCGCTACGGAACGTCACCGCAGTCATTCACCCCGGCCGCACGACGGCCATCGTCGGCGAATCCGGTTCGGGCAAGTCGACGCTCCTGTCGCTGTTGGGCCTGCTGTGGGAAGGCCCGTTGCAGTCGGGCCGGATCGTGTATGACGACGGGGCGCGCCGGCTGGACTACGCCGGCATGGCGCGGGCCACCCCCTGGTGGAGCTACCTGACGCGCCGCCGCCTGCGCATCGAGAGGGCTCGCCTGCGCCTGCGCGAGTTCGGTTTCGTCCTGCAGTCGTCCTACATGCTGAAGCACCTCACCTGCGCCAGGAACGCCGCGCTGCCACTGGCGATGCAACAGGTTCCCCTGGCCGAGCGCACCGAATGTGTTGACGGGCTCCTCAAGAAGGTCGAGCCCGGCGGGCGAGTCTTCAAGTTGCGGGACCGCCCCGCCCGCAAAGTCTCGGGGGGTGAGGGCCAGCGAATCGCCGTAGTGCGCGCTCTGGCTCATGACCCGCGGGTCATCTTTGCAGACGAGCCGGTGAGCAGCCTGGACCGCCGAAACTCGAAGGCGATTCTCGAAATGCTCGTCGGTTGGAGAGAACGCGGCTTCGGACGCACGGCGCGCGCGGACCGCACGCTCATTCTGGTCAACCATGACATCCGTTCCACCTGGCCCGTCGCCGATGATCTGTTGGTGCTCCGCGACGGCTATTTGGTCAGCTCCGGACCGAAGGAGCGGTTCGACGGCCCGGAGGCGGTGATGCGCGAGATGGAAGGCGATGCGCGTGGCACGCCGCACTCTCTGCCGGCCCAGGCCGGAGACAACTGAGGTCGCCAATGTCGTTTCTTCGCTGGCTCGGGTTCGTCTTCTCGTTCGCCTGCAGCAACGTCTGGAACCGCCCCGCCCTCCGCACCACGCTCGCTAATCTGGCGACGGTGCTGGGCATTGTCGCTATCTCCGTCATGGCGATCGGCCTGACGCTTGGAAACGAGGCGGTCGAGCAGATTGAGCTCGACTTGGACCCGCTCAACCGCTCTTTGTGGAGCGGGAGTGTCGTCAAGGACCTCGGCATTACCGAACATTCCGTGGCCGACTTGCACCAGACGCTCCTCCGGCGTTTTCGCGAGGGCAACCAGACCAAGTGGCACCTCCGAATTCTCGCCGCCCTGGGATTCAATCCCGGCAGCCGCCCCGGAGAGGATCCTACCGCCGCCTGCTTCCCCTTCAGCGAAACCGAGTTCGTCTGGATCCATCAAGACGGTCGCTCCGTGCGCCGATCGACCGGCCGGACGATTCTCCCGGACGATCCGATGCTTCAGAGCCGCGAACTCCGTTCCGGCAAACGCGACTTCCTCCCCGACGGAACCGACGGCATCGTCGCCGCTGCCGGCCTTCTGCAATCGCTCGGCTACGACCCTGACAATCCGCCTGCAAGCATCGATCTCGAGCCGCCCCGCGGCGGCGGACGGCGGCCGGTCGCGCTGCTGGGTGTCACGAAGGAACCGCCGCCCCTCGACCATCTGTTCGTCATGTCCGACGGTTTCGAGCGCCGGCTGAGGTTTGAGGAGCCCAACCCCTCACTCGCCGAAATCCGCACGCCGCCCCTTCCCGACGGCTGGCCCGCCACCGACCAGCTTCCCGAATCCCTTCTGTCGCTCATGAGCGAGCTGCAACTGCTCGCGCCGCAGGAAGAAAAATTCTCGCCGTCCGAAGGCGTCAAAGCGAGGCGGTGGCTGCTTTCGCACAACGGCCTCGGCCAGAATCCCTCCCTGTCGCAATGGAAACTGCTGCTCGACCGGATCGCCACGCACCTGGAAAACCGGGTCGGAGGCGAGAACGATCGCGAGCGGCTCGACCGCGTCCTGAAGGACTTCTGCCGCCCCGTGTTCAATTCGACCGAGTCGGTTCCCGTTCGCGAACGCTATGACTTCGTCGGAGTGTACGTCAAGGAGTACCGGCATCTCCCAATCGTCGAAGAGGAGATCCAGAAGCTCGGCTGGCCGATGCCCGACCCGGACTATCTGCGCCGGTACCTGTCCATCGTCGACCAGACGGAGAAGACTCTGAAGACGCTCGTTCTCATCGGGTTTCTGACGGCGCTTGTCGCGGCGGTCAACCTGTGGGTCATCCAGTTCCTGTGGAACGAGCAGAAGAGCGCCGAGACCGGCATGCTGAAGGCGATGGGTATGGGCCACGGAACGCTCTCGACACTGGCCGTGGCCGAAGGAGCCGTGCTGTGGCTTTGCGCGACGACTCCGGGACTTGTCTGCGGCGTCGTGTTTGGCCGCCTCGTCTCTCACTACAACCGCCATGCGGCGGGGCCGCAGGCGAGCGAACTGGGTTTCTTCTGGTCCATCCCGCTGTGCCTCGCGATCGCCGCTGTCTCCGGTCTGATGTGCGTTCTCAGCAGCTACGTCGCGGGAGGGAAGGCGAGACGACAATCGCCCTGCGAATCGCTTCGGGGCTGAGCAAGTGCGTTCTTGATCGAGCCTGCCACAAGCCGCGACGGAGATCGACCTCGCTTTTCGCCGATGGGTCGATGTCCGCAGAACTCGCCGTTGACCGTGCGAGCGACGCGAGCTTCTTGTGGCGACCAACCCCTTCCGTCATGCGAACGTCTTTCGGACGCGCTTGTTCCCCTCGCGAATTGCATCCCCGGCCATACCGTCGCCGCCAACCACCCAAGTCCGCAACGCCTCCGGTTCGGGACACTGAAACATTCATACAGAGCTGTTGACAATGGACAATTTGACGGTAACCTGGGAAGTTTGCGAAGGATTGGCGCATCCGTCGAAAGCCCACTTATCCCACTGTGACGCTCAACACGCACCCTTGGAATCCCCTCATGATCCACCGCTTCGGGTTTGCCTGCACCTTATTCGCGGTCGCGGCCGCTCCAACGCTTCTGAGAGCTCAACAAGCGACCGAGCCGACCGCCATCGAGAAATCAGTGAAAGAGACTTTCGACAAGTTCCTCAAGGATCGCGAAGCGCCGATCGAGGAGAATGACCCGAACAAAGCCATCAAGATGCCGGCCCGGGAGGCGTTCCTGAAGTTCAAGTCAATGGTCGACCTGCCATCGTCCGTTCTCGCGTTCAAGCCCCCCGAAGGACCGCTCGCGTGGCAGATCCTTCCGAAAAAGGACCAGCCCTTGAAGGGGCCCGCACTGGCCGAAGCGAACAAGCAGGCTCGGGCTCTTCTGACGCAGTTCATCCGCGATGCGTTATACCAGGAGTTCCCCCGGCTGTTTCCGGACAGGAAGACGGATGAGGAGCGAAAAGAGCTGATGATGGCGCTCGAGATGTTCTCGGTGGCGCAGGTGAGGGGCCCCGCCGCGAAACCGCTCGCAGTCGCTGATGTCCGTGCGCGGCTCGCCGCGTGGCTGACCGTCAACAAGGACGCCCAGATCGCTCAGCGGGCGCCCCTGAGGAAGGTCGATATCGATCCGGCCCGCCGGCAGTACATCGTGGACTTCGCGAACGATACCATCGACTGGACCGTCTTCTACAACGACACTCTCCCGAACGTCGGCGCCGCCTCGCCTGAAGAGGAAACCGAGACTTCGGGGACGGTCACCGCACTGCTGGGCGACTTTATCGACCAGGATCTTCAGCAGTTCGTCGAACCCGAACAATACGATCGGATCAAGGCGAACTCGACCGGCAAGGCCCTGTATCACGTCTCACAGAACTTCTTGAAAGGGTCGTGGACACGATGGCTGGCGCTCAACCCGCCAGCGAATAGAACCGCTTCGAGTCTTCGGCCGACTGGCATCCAGCCGGTCGCTCTGCAGGACGAGGCCGTGCCGCAGCAGCCAGAACAGCAACAACCGGCGAAGGAACCGCGCGCCGCGACTCTGGACGATGTCATCTTCGACCTGAGGAACCTGATCTACTCGAAGCCGAAGGCCCGTTGGAGCCTGTCGCTGGCCCAGGGAACAACCGCCACAGGCGATGCGTTGAAGACGCTCGAGGGGCAAGCCGCGGAGCGCTTCCGCACGTTCCTGGAAGGAGGCGTTCAGGACCGCGTTCCCCAGCCGGAATACGTGTTGGTGGCGCAAAACTTTGAGGTCACGATTGGACCCGTGAACAACGGCCAAACCCCTCCGGCCGAGGCCCACATCGCGTGCGGATCGTTCTTCGGATTGGGAGGTTGCTGCGGCGCGGAGTGGGGGCCGGCGTTTTGGTGGCCGACGTATGGCCCGGCCTGGGGCTGCGGTTGCGGTGGTGTCCCCTACCTGGCGTATCCGATCTCTCCCTCGTGCGGTTGTGGCGTGTCGGGCGTCGCACAGCCGGGCTCTGCTGCATACGCGATGCGGGCGGGATCCACTCGCGACGTTCGCGCAGGTTCGGGCCGGAGCCGGAGCGGCGACCGGTTGCTGATTTCCTTGAGCGATTCTGGACTCGCGGCTCCGGTCGAAAAGTTGCCGGACTTCAAGTCCTTCCCCGCCTCGCCCGAGCAGTCTGCCAAGTGGTACGCAATGGGTATGGACCACTTCTGGAAGCGGGACCATGCAACCGCGCTGGCCTACCTCACTGCGGCAACCGACATTCAGAACGACGCCCGTTACTGGATCTTCCGCGGTCTCTCGGAGTCGAGAATGAATCGCGCCGACGACGCGAAGGCGTCGTTCCAGAAGGGCTGGAAATTGGTGCAATCCGGTCGGTCGGACAAGACGACGCTGGCCAACGCCCTAGAGCGCATTCAGGGTCAGTCACGGATGCAGATCGAGGCGGTTCGGCAGAACCTCGGCGTCTCCTGGTGAACGCATCGGCCGTGTGTTTGCAGTCGTGAAGATTCGCTGGAATGGTCCCACGTCTCACAGACCTCGGAACGAATCCGCCCGCGGTCAATGGACCGCGGGCGGCGATTTGTTCGAACTCTTATATTTGACGTATAAGTCAGTGGATATGGCCTACCCCTGCAGTTCGTACCAGTTGTTATGAGTATCCATGTAAGCCGGGCCTTGAGAACCTGAGGAATGTGAACCGCTCGTTTGTTCGAGTGGATGTGCACTCCGAAGCAAAGAGACCGGACGATGAAGATTCTCGCATTGGATCGAGGAGAGTCGAAGGCGGTTGCCTGTGAGTATGACTCGCTGACGGCGAAAGCTCAGTTTCGTCGTGCGGTTCGAAGTGGTCGGCACACCGCTGAAGTTGAAGACGGACCAGTCGCTCGACCACGAGACCGGGCCGCCGACGATCCTCGATACCGACGCGACCGTCTTCGATCCCGATTCGGCACAGTTGTCGGGCGGCAACCTGACGGTGCGGCTCACCGCGAATGCCCAGAGCACCGATCGCCTGGGAATCCGTCATGAAGGGACCGGTCCCGGACAGATCGAAGTCGACGGCTCGAACGGCACCTTTGGCGGAACCGTCATCGAAACCGTCGCCGGGGGTGGCCTGCCCCTGTAGTTCGTACCAGTCGTTATGAGAGTATCGGTGATTGGGGCGTGTGCTGCGGCTGGAGTGAGGCCCCAGACCGATCGGAAGCGGCAGCACACGCCCGCGCGAATTCCGCCGGGG
>JADZEF010000064.1 GCA_020850695.1 Planctomycetaceae bacterium
AGCGACGTCAAACCCGGCGAGAACCTGTGCGACTACTGCACCGCCAAATGTTGCCGCTACTTCGCACTCCCCATCGACGCACCTGAGGACTGGGCCGACTTCGATCACATGCGGTGGTTTCTGATGCATGGCCGCTGCGCCCTCTTCGTCGAAGAAGAGCAGTGGTTCCTGATGGTCTACGCCGACTGCCAGCATCTGATGCCGAATAATCTGTGCGGGGTGTACCACGAACGCCCGCAGATCTGTCGCGCCTACTCGACCGAAAACTGCGAATACGACGACACGGCCACCTACGACAAGTTCTTCGAAACCGCCGAACAGATCTGGGAATACGCGGAAGCCGTCATGCCGCCGAAGGAACGCAAGCCGGCACTGCGGCCCGATGCGTTGCCAGTGATTTAGGAGGGTCGAGGGACGAGGGTCTAGTGTCCAGGGACAGAGGAGCAACCTCATTTCGGTTGCGTCGTTCGTGGCAATGTCCCATCTCCATCCCTCTGTCGCTCCATCTCTCCATCCCTCAATCGTCTCCCCTCCGTCCCTCGACCCTGGTCCCTAGACCCTAGTCCCTCCCTCCCGTGACCGACAAACTCATCAAGCCGCAGACGCTCAAGGGATTCCGTGACTACCTGCCGGGGCCGATGATGGCCCGCGAGCAGCTCATGGAGACGGCCCGCCGCGTCTACCGCAGCTTCGGGTTCAGCCCCATCGATACTCCGGCACTCGAATACGCCGAGGTGCTGCTCGGAAAAGCCGGGGACGAGTCGAACAAGCAGCTCTTCCGGTTCACCGACCAGGGGGACCGGGACGTCGCGATGCGGTTCGATTTGACCGTCCCGTTCGCCCGCTTCGCCGCGGAACACATGAACGAACTGGGGACGCCCTTTAAGCGATATCACATCGGGACGGTGTGGCGCGGCGAGAAGCCGGCGAAGGGGCGGTTCCGCGAGTTCGTGCAGTGCGACTTCGACACGATCGGCACCGAGTCGAACGTCGCCGACACCGAGACCACGTTCGTGATGCACGACCTGATGACGGCACTCGGCTTCGAGCGGTTCACGATCCGCATCAACAACCGACTGGTGCTCAACGGCCTGCTCGAAAAGCTGGGCGTGACCGAGAAGTCGACCGCCATCCTGCGGGCGCTCGACAAGCTGCTCAAGATCGGACGTGATGCGGTCGTGGCGGAGATGGTCGAGCAGGCGCAGATCACGGCCGAACAGGCGGGGCAGGTTCTCGACTTCGCCGCCCTCAAAGGATCGCCGGACGAGATTCTCCTGAAACTCTCGCCGATGTTGCAGGGGAGCGAGCGCGGCGAGAAGGGGATCGCACGACTGAACGAGCTGTTCGCGTCCGCCCGCACCGCCGGCATTCCCGCCGAGCGGCTGGCCCTGGACGTCTCGATCGCCCGCGGCCTCGACTACTACACCGGGACGATCTACGAGACGTTCCTGGGCGACCTCCCCGGCATCGGCAGCGTCTGCTCGGGGGGCCGCTACGACAACCTGGCGGGTCTGTTCACTCGTCAGTCATTGCCGGGAGTGGGTGGCAGCCTGGGCCTCGATCGGCTCCTCGCGGCAATGGAAGAATTGAAGCTTCTTCCGGCCGTCAGCACTCCCGCCCCGGTCCTGGTGACGATCTTCGACGCCTCGCGAGTCGGCGATTACCTCCGCATCGCCCGCGCGCTGCGAGAGGCGGGAATCAACGCCGAGGTCTACCCCGAAGCGAAGGCTGTGGGGAAGCAGCTTCAGTACGCCAACCGCAAGGGATTCCAGATCGCCCTGATTGCCGGGAGCGACGAGTTCGCTGCGGGGACGTGGCAGATCAAGGACCTCGCCGCCAGCCAGCAGCGATCGGTCCCCGAGGCCGACCTCATCACGGCCGTCCGAGAAATTCTTTCGCTGCCAGGAGCGTAACACTCCACCTGGTTGCCCGCGTTCAACGAACATCCTACAACCGATGCCACGGGGAGCGTTGCCCCGGGGTCTGGTCCGCTACGGACTGCGTGCTCCCGAGTTCTGGAATGAATGTGACCGTCGCCGACGCCGAGACGTCGTCCCTACCCCGCCGAGAACCTCCGCCTCCCCGCGGGAAAACGATCGTCGTCATGCCGGCGTACAACGCCGCAGCCACGTTGCGGCGGACAGTCGAGGACATTCCCGAGGGAAGCGTCGACAGCATTCTGGTCGTCGACGATTGCAGCAGCGACAACACCGTCGAAGTCGCCCGCGAGCTGGGTTTGCAGGTCATTCGCCACGAGAAGAATCTCGGCTACGGCGGCAACCAGAAGACCTGCTACCGCACGGCTCTTGAGGAAGGGGCGGATTTCGTCGTGATGGTCCATCCCGACTATCAATACGATAGTCGGCTCGTCGGCGTGGCGGTCGACATCCTGCGATTGGGAATCTGCGATGTCGTCCTCGGATCGCGCATCCGCACGCGGCGCGAAGCTCTGGGGGGCGGCATGCCCTTCTGGAAGTACGTCGCCAACCGCTGCCTGACAATCACCGAAAATGTCGTGCTGGGCCAGAACCTGGGGGACTTCCACAGCGGGTTCCGCGCCTATCGTCGGGAAGTCCTCGAAAAGATCCCGTTCGACCGTACCTCGAACAACTTCGTCTTTGACAGCCAGTTCCTCGCCCAGGCGGTCCATTTCGGCTTCAAGGTCGGCGACATCCCGGTCCCCGTTCGCTACTTTGCGGAAGCCTCCAGCATCAGTTTCCGCCGCAGCGTCCGTTACGGCTTCTCGACGCTGGGCGTCCTCTTCCGCTTCCTGGCCCACCGCTGGCACCTCCGCCGCTCCCCGCTGTTCCAGCCAAAAGCCGTCGATTAATGGGCGTCTTAACGCAATGACGCGAAGTGCCGCAAAGGCTCGCGAAGAAAGGCATGTTGGATAAGGCGGCGCCCTGAAGCGCCGCCGACTCCTGGCATCGAATATCGAACCTCTTCCTTTGCGATTCTTCGCGGCCCTTCGCGACTTTGCGTTCAGATGCTCTGCGCCGTGCCATCGCCAAATCTCGCGTAGCCGCGATCCTTTCGATCTGCTACAAGCCGCGCAGAACCCCGCACAGGGAACGGATTCCCACGGAATGAGGACGGCACGATGCCGAGGCAGGTCCGCGATCGTCAGGCTTTGACTTATGGCGTGTGGAGCGTCGTCTTTGCCGTCTCGCTGGCGGGTTTCGCCTGGAAGTTCGGCTGGCTTCCGGTGCAGGCTCCCCCGGCCGACTCGCCCGAACACGTAAGCGTCGACGGCGATTCCGATCACTCTTCGGGGCATCTCTCATCCCCCTCGTTCGATTCGGAATCCGAAGTCGCCGCCGCTGCCTCGCAGTCCGAGCCCCCCGTGCAGACCGAAATCGAGTCCGAGCCCGTCCAACCGCTCGTCGCCACCCGCACCCGCAGGGCTCAGGCTCCCGCTGAAGTTTCCGCTCCGACCGATCGCCGCGCGCTCCCGTTCCCCACGTCGACCTTCCCGCCCCGACAGGCCGCGAAGTCCGCCGAAGGCATTGCTCCCGAGTTAGGCATTCCCCCCGGAATCGGAGCGGACCGCCCTCGCAAGCGAACCAACGGTATCGACGACCTCGCGCGCAACGCCGAAGCGCCGTCCCGCGGAATCCTTTTCACGCCCGGCAACCGTCCGCGCCCCGTCGAAATCGATGCCGGCGGTGTGACCGAAGATGATCCGGTCGATCGCCCACTCCCGCGAGCCTCGGGCGGTCGTGGCAACATCGTCCAGGTCGGGGGCGAAACGCCCGCCGAGGGAGAATCGAAGTTCGTCGAGCGTCCCCTGGACATCGACGACGAGGAACTCCCCCCGAAGCCCAAAAAGCGTGCGACGGCGTCAAACGACCCGCGAATCGGCGAAATCGACCAGCTTCTCGTCTCCGATCGCCTCGCCGCCCATAAGGAGATGTCGAAGATTTACTGGAAAGAGCCCGACCTCCGGGCCGAGCTCCAGGAGCGGATCGACGCCAACGCCCGTGTCATCTACTTCTCTCCGCAGCCGCACTACATGGATCCCTATGTCGTGAACTCGGGGGATCAGCTTCAGAAGATCGCCAGGCAGTACCAGGTCCCATGGGAATACCTCGTCCGCCTCAACAAGATCGACCCGAAGCGGATCCGCCCCAATCAGCGGTTGAAGGTCATCAAAGGTCCCTTTGCGGCCCTCGTCGATCTCAGCGACTTCGAACTCATCGTCCACGCCCACGGATATTACGTGAAGCGATACCAGGTCGGCATCGGCAAGGACGGCTCGACGCCGACCGGCAAGTTCACGGTGAAGACCAAGCTGAAGAACCCGACCTATTACGGCCCGAACGGCGTGGTGCTCGATGCGGACGACCCGTCCAATCCGCTCGGCGAACGTTGGATCGACCTCGGCGACAGCTACGGCATTCACGGGACGATCGAGCCGAACTCGATCGGCAAGGCCGCCTCGCGCGGCTGCATCCGGCTCGCCGCCGAAGACGTCGAAGAAGTCTACGACCTCCTGAGCGAAGGCTCCGAAGTCATCATCCGGAATTGACGCCGCGAAGGCGTGCTGCGGGACACTCTCGGCGAAAAAGGTTTCGCACTCAGGGTGCGAATGCCGATCCCGCCGGCCGGCGATTCGGTTGCCCACGCCGTCGAGCCCGCGTCCCACGACCGTGCCTTTCTATCCAGCCAAGGCCATACTATCGGAGGTCGATGACGCGACGTTGGCAGGGGCCTGGCCACTTCGTCGTCCGCCCAGGCTCAACCGCCGCGCCCGGTAACGCACGTCCCATCGAACCCCATAAGCATGCACGCTGAAATCCTCGCCATCGGGACCGAACTGACGACGGGAGCCAAGCTCGACACCAATAGTCAGTGGCTCAGCATCGAGCTCGCGGCCCTGGGCATTCCGGTGCGGTTCCATACGACCATCGCCGACGAGCTCTCCGCAATGGCGTCGGTTCTTCGGGACGCCATCCAACGCTCGGACATCGTCCTCATCACCGGCGGCCTCGGCCCGACGCTCGACGATCTCACGCGCCAGGCCATGGCCGAAGTCGCCGGCGTCCCCCTCATTCTGGATGTCCCGTCCCTCGATCACATCAAGTCGATGTTCGCCCGCCGCAAGCGAGTCATGGCCGAGCGGAATGTCATTCAGGCGATGTTTCCCGAGGGAAGCGAACCGGTCCCCAATCCGCGCGGGACAGCGCCCGGAATCTGGATGACCGCGCAACGGAAGTCGGGAGGAGTCTGCCTGGTCGCCGCGATGCCGGGCGTGCCGAGCGAAATGAAGCCGATGTTCTTCGAGTCGATTCGACCGCGGCTGCCGGGAGGCGACCTCGTCATTCGCCGCTTCCGCGTCAACTGCTTCGGCATCGGCGAGAGCGATTGCGAGCAGATGCTGGGAGAAATGACCGCACGGGGCCGCGACCCGGAAGTCGGCATCACCGTCCATGAGGCGACAATCACGCTGCGGATCGAAGCGCAGGGAAAGACATCCGCCGAGTGCGACGCGAAGATCGCCCAAACGACGGCCGAGATTCGCCAGACGCTCGGATCGCTGGTCTTCGGCGTCGAGGACGAGGAGCTCGAACACGTTCTCGTCCGCATGCTGCTGCAACGCGGCAAGACGCTGGCCACCGTGGAATCGGGGACTGGCGGCCTGCTGGCGCAGCGCCTGACAAGTGTCGCGGGATTCGCGCCGGCTTATTTCGGGGGCCTCGTCCTTCCGACCGATCAGGCGAAGCAACGGATCCTCGACCTCTCGGCAGAGACGCTTTCCGAGTCTCCCGTCGTCAGCGCCGAGGTGGCCCGTGAGATGGCGGTCGCCTGTCGCGGTCGATTTGGAACAGACTACGCGCTCGCCGTAACCGCAGCCCCGCCCTACGATCCCGCCGCTACCTCAGGCGGTGTTCCGAGCCTGTATGTCGCGCTGTCGGGAGAAGGGCTTCTCGAGCACCTGGAGCAGGTGCTGCTGGGTGACGTCAGCCTGACGCGAAGCCGTGCGGC
This sequence comes from Planctomycetaceae bacterium, assembly GCA_020850695.1. Classification (GTDB taxonomy): domain Bacteria; phylum Planctomycetota; class Planctomycetia; order Planctomycetales; family Planctomycetaceae; genus JADZEF01. Next base: position 5,986 of record JADZEF010000064.1, read on the forward strand.
GAAATCGGCGATGAACCTGCTGCGGCTGCGACTCATGCGGGACGCCGGCGAACCGACGTCGCCGCCACGGCTGTAGCCGACGATCGACGATCATCGAATCAGATCATCGGAAAAACGATCCAACGCCAAGGCGCAAAGCACGCGAAGGGTTGCGCAAAGGGGCTTCTGCCATTCGCCGATTCAGCGGCGACTCTCAGGAGAAGTCTTTGCGGCCTTCGCGACTTTGCGTCAGCGCCGAGGATCTCGTCACCCAATCACGCACCCAGTCCCAGGCCGCCGATCTGCCGGATGTGAGCTTCGGCCTTGCGATACAGCCGCCAGGCCATGGTCACGCTGATCGAGACGCGGGTCGCGATCTGGTTGAACCTCAATCCCTCGATCCGCAATCGAAAGACCTTCCGCTCGATCGCGGGTAGCGAATCGATCACTCCGTTGACCAGGGCGGCCATCTCACGCGTCTCATACGCTTCGAAGGCCTGCGCCGAGACCGCAATCGTTTCCGAGGCGGCGTCCGGAAGCTGGATCACGGGCCGACGCCTGCGGGCCCGCTTGCCATCGATGGCCAGGTTCTTCCCAATCCGGAAGATCCAGGCCCTCCCGTTCCGCTTCGGATCGAACGTCGCCCGCTTGATCCACACCGTCAGGAACGTTTCCTGGACGATGTCGCGTGCGAATTCCGCGTCGTGCAGAATCGAGTGGACCACGGTGAGCAGCGGGGCCTCCAGGATCGAACAGAGTTCGGTGAAGGCGGCCCGCTTTCCGCGAGCCGTGCGTTTAAGCAACGCATTGATCTTCTTCACCGGATCGGAGGGAGGTTCATTTCGGGCGCTCATGGAACATCCTCTTTCCACACCAAGAGGGGGCTGGTGTGCGTTGCCCCCGTCGACAAACCTCAAGCAAAAATCGTGATAAAAGTTCTCAAGAGGTTTGGAGACGGAAAAGATCGGTTATGCTGCAATTCCTGTGGGATCTGAGAGAGTGGACTCTTGCCGCTGACCCACGGTATTGACGTTTTCTGAGTTTGTCAACAATCAATGTTTGCAATTGTCGAAACTCCTTGACCTGAAGTAGGCGCTCCATGGCTCGGGAAAGGCCCTCGCTTCGTCGCTCGCGCGCAGAAGCCGATGCCCTCACATTGCAGGTTCTCGACCTCTTCTTCCGTCAAAAGAAGAAGCCTTCACAGATCGTCGGGCACCTCGCCCGGCAGGGAATCGGTCTCTCCCGCGCCCAGGTGCACCACTACTTGTTGCGGGGGCGTGACCAGGGATTCGTCCGGCTGGTCGCACCGTCGAACAACCAGCTTCATGACCAGATCGTGGAAGCCTTCGAACTGCGGCAGCACACGGTGTCTGTCGTCGACGTTCCTCCCGACGCCTTCTCGTCCGCCGAATATGTCGCCGAGAAATCGGCCGCGGTCGTCCTCGATCTGATTCGCGAGGTCGAACGGGTCGATCCGACGCGGCACGTCGGGCTCGGCATGGGGACGGGACGTTTTTCGCTAACGGTCACCCGCAGCCTCAACCGGCTGCTCCATTCCGAAAAGCCTCTCTTAAGGCGACTCCGGCTGATCGCCCTCACCCCCGCGGCCCCCATCGAACGCCCGCAGTACTGTCCCGTCTCCTTCTTCAACCTCATCAATGACCATTTCGTCGAGCAGCGCGTCGGCATGTTCACCGAGCCGATGATGAAGGCGGGGGACTTCGAGCGGATGCGCGATTCTTCCGATACGCAGAGTCACTTCGGTTTCACCCATGCCGCACGCCACAAAGCCGACATCGATGTCGTTTTCACGGGTCTCGGGGATCCTGGACAGAAGTTCGATCTCTATCGAAGCTTTCTCATCGATAGCGGGCGAAACGACGTGGATGCGTGGATTCGCGAGAAGGGAATTCTCGGGAACGTCCAGTACAGGCCGTTCACGGCGGATGGCCCCTACCGCGAATCCGAAGAGGAAATGCGTCCGGTCACGTTGCTCGAGTTCGACGACTTTCGACGCCTCGCCGAGCAGAAATTCAAATACGTCATCCTCGCGGTGAGGAAGTCGGAACATGGGGAGTCCCGCGCAGCGGCGCTGAGAGCACTCCTGAACAAAAAGGCGACGCATCTCCGGGCTTTCTCCCACCTGGTGATCGATTCCCAGACGGCGAAGGAGTTGATCGAGCTTGAGCGACGCGCCCCGGAGTCCAGCGATTGAATGCGGCACGATAATCCTCCAACCGTTGGCTGGAGTTGCCCGCTCATGGACTCTCGTGCTCTCGTGGGCGTCGCTCCGCCGGTTGGTGCGCGTCGGACCTCAGGGTACGATCAAAAGAGCAGGTTTGACGACAATCGCCGCAAGTGTCCTGCGTCCTGAGTGGAGTGCCGTGCTGTGCCTCAGTCGATGAACCCGAGTCCGGGCCGATCCATTGCTCGTCGCGCACTCTGGATGCAAGGAGGACGGATTGTTGCCGTGATCGCTTTGTTCGCAGGCTGGATCAGGCCGAATGCCGCCGATGCCGCGGACGTCGATTACACGACTCAGATCAAGCCGTTGTTCAAGCAGCGGTGCTTTGCCTGCCACGGCGTCCTGAAGAGTGAAGGGGGCCTGCGTCTCGACTCGGGCGAGCACATCAAGAAGGGGGGAGACGGCGGGACCGTCTTCGTGGCCGGCAAAAGTGCCGACAGCTCGTTGATCGCCCGGCTCACGAGCACGGACGACAGCCTCCGCATGCCGCAGGAAGGGGAGCGGCTGAAGCCGGATCAGATTGCGCTGATCCGCCGGTGGATCGACGAAGGGGCTCGCATCCCTGCCAATGACCAACCCGAGGCCGACCCCGCCGACCACTGGGCATTGCGTCCCGTGCGGCGGCCAAAGGGGCCGGCGGGAGCGTCGGGGACGGGCAATCCGATCGATGGATTTCTGAACTCGCGCCTCGCCACAGCGGGTATCGCTCCTGCGGCGGCGGCCGATCGCCGCGTCCTGCTCCGCCGGCTGACGCTCGACCTGACGGGGCTCCCCCCGACGCGCGAGCAGTTAGCGGCATTCGAGGCCGATCCATCGCCGCTGGCCTACGAAGCGGTCGTCGATCGACTGCTCGCCAGTCCGCAATATGGCGAGCGCTGGGGCCGCCACTGGATGGACGTCTGGCGTTACAGCGACTGGTGGGGCCTCGGGGCCGAGGTTCGCAACAGCCACAAGCACATCTGGCGGTGGCGCGACTGGATCATCGAGTCGCTCAATGAAGACAAAGGCTACGACCAGATGGTCCGCGAGATGCTCGCAGCCGACGAGCTTTACCCCAACGACCTCGACAAGCTGCGGGCGTCGGGGTTTCTGGCCCGTCATTACTTCAAGTTCAACCGCACGACCTGGCTCGATGAAACGATCGAGCACACGGCGAAGGCATTTCTCGGGCTGACGGTCAACTGCTGCAAGTGCCACGACCACAAGTACGACCCGATCACACAGGCCGACTACTACCGCTTCCGCGCGATCTTCGAACCGTACCGCGTGCGCATCGACCAATGGCCGGGCGAAGCCGATCTTGAGAAGGACGGCGTGTCACGGGCCTTCGACGGCGAACTTGGCGACATCACGTATCTCCACATCCGTGGCGACGATCGCAACCCGGACAAGACCCGCATGCTCGCGCCAGGCATCCCGGCGATCTTTGAACGTGTCGGCCTTGGCGAATTCGACGTGAAGCCCGTCGCTCTGCCGCCGGAAGGCCATCAACCCGGATTGCGGCCGTATGTGCTCGACAACGCGCTGAAGGCGGCCGAGGCGCAGATCGTGTCTGCGCGACTCGCACTGGAAACCGCCCGCAAGGCACTGAGCGAGACCGAGGCCCGAGCGAAGGCGGCTGCGGCCGCACCGGCGGCCGCAGCCGAAGCAGCTAAGCCGGAACCGGGCTTGAAGGAGGACTTTGCCGCCGCCAATCCGGACCGTTGGGAAATGGTCTCGGGCCGGTGGACCTATGCCGATGGCCATCTGAAGCAGCAGGGAGACGGAGACGTCCGCGGCGTCCTGCGACTCAAGAAGGATTATCCGTCCGATTTCGAGGCTCGCATCCGCTTCCGCATCCTCGGCGGGCAAATGTGGAAGTCGGTCGGGCTGACGTTCGACGGGAGCGAAGCGGCCGAATCGCTGGTTTATCTGAGTGCGGTGGCCGGCGGCTCCAAATTGCAGGTTGCCACAAAGCAGGGGGGCGCCTATCAGTATCCGACGAACGGCCTGCAGACCCGACAGGTTCCTCTCAACGAACCGCAGGAAATGCGGATTCGCGTCCGCGGACCGCTCATCAACGCGAGCATCAACGGCGACACAGCGCTCGCCTTCCGACTCACGGCCGAACGGAAAAAGGGTCGCCTCGAACTGATTACCTATGACGCTCAGGCCGAGTTTCTCAGCTTCGAGTTGACCGCGCTTCCCACGTCGACCCGGATGGTCGAGCCGGCCCAGGGCCCAACCCCCGCTGTGTTGCCGCTCGATCAGGCGCGGCTCGCCGTCGCGATGGCCGAGCGCGTCTTGGCCACCGCGGAACTCGAGCCCGCCTCATTGAAGGCGCGGGCCGCCGCCGACGCGGCACTCGCTCGCGAACCCGAAACGCCCGCAACGAAGGACCTCGTCCGCCAGGCCGTCCTGAGCGAGCGGAAACTCGCCGCGGCGAAGTCCGCAGAAGAAGTTGCGAAGGCCGAGATGGAACTCGCAAAAGCCGACACGGCCAAAAAGGCGGAGGCCGAAAAGAAGGTCGCCGCCGCACGCGACACGCAGGCCAAGGCTCAGGCGGCGATCGAAACGCCCGACGGCTCTCACACGCCGTTGCGGGGAGGGCGAAAGACCGTCGAAAGTCCGACGGAGACGCAGGACCATGCCCTGCGCCCCTTTCCCAGCACCAGCACCGGGCGCCGCACCGCGCTGGCTCGCTGGATCACCGATCCACGCCATCCGCTGACGGCACGGGTTGCCGTCAATCACATCTGGTCGCGGCACTTTGGCCGCCCTCTCGTCCCCACCGTGTTCGATTTCGGTCGCCGTGCGCCGGAACCCCCACACGCCGAGCTTCTCGATTTCCTCGCCGGCCAACTCATGGACAACCGCTGGAGCATGAAGCACATCCACCGGCTGATCGTCACGTCCGACGCCTATCGCCGCACGTCATCCAACCTCGGTGCGGAGAAGCAGATCGCAGCCGATCCCGAGAACCTCCTGTTGTGGAGGATGAACCCGATCCGCATGGAGGCCCAGGTCGTCCGGGACGCGCTGCTGTCGCTCGGCGGAACGCTCGATCCGAAAATCGGCGGGCCGCCCGTTCATCCGATGACCGATCCGAACTCCGCCCGCCGCAGCCTCTATTTCGTCCATTCGCACAACGACCACCACAAGTTCCTGTCGCTCTTCGACGACGCCAGCGTGCTCGACTGCTATCGCCGCACCGAAAGCATCGTCCCACAACAGGCCCTGGCTCTTTCCAACAGCGAACTGGCCCTTGCAACCGCCGAGCGAATCACCACCCGGCTGATGGAGCAGTCCGGCCCGCAATCTGATCCGCAGTCCGATGACGCATTCATCACGGCGGCCTTCGAAACGGTGCTGGCCGCGCGGCCGACCTCGGAAGAACTCCTGGCCTGCCGCGAAACTCTGACGGAGCTCACGAAAGTTCTGAAGGACGGAAATCAGCCGGAGGCCGAGCGGCGGGCGCGCAAGTCGCTGGTTCAGGCCCTGCTCAACCACAACGACTTCGTGACCGTCCGTTGAACACGTGGAATGAGCTCGCGGAGAGGTTGCGATCGGTCGGGGACTGGCGCGTGACGGCGACGATACAAAATCGTCGTGGTTCCTCCGACGTCGCGGAAGCGACAGAGGTGGGTCGTCCTTCGCGCCGCAAGAGCGGGTTGCAAATGACGACGTCACTCCTTCAATCGTTCGAGGCCGCCGTCGCGCTCGCATTCTTTCGCAGAGTCAAAGACGACCATGAAAAAAGGCGTCAAAGCTCTCGCTTCGACGCCCCATTCATTGCCGGTTCGAACGCGGAAAGGCTTACGGCATCGTGACCGTCCGCAGCGACAGTTCATTTCCCTTCTGCACGACGACGACCGCCTGGTCGTTGCTCAGCCGGTCGAGCTGGACCGTTCCTTCGAGCTCCTTGATCGTGTCGTAGGTCTGGCCGGCGGTGCCTGAGGCGGTGCGGACCGGTTCCGTGATTCCCTCTTCGCGGGCGATGTCCTTCAGGCTGATCTTCATCACGCCGCGGGCGGTGTTGCTCATCAGGAGGTACTTGTCGCTCCCCTTCTCGTAAACCACCATGTCGAGGGGCTGGTTGCGGTTGCCGAGTTCGGCCAGCGTCGTGCCGCGGGCCTTGGCGCCGTCTTCCAGGCCTTCAAGCGTGAAGCGGACAAGCGGCGTACAGGTGTAGCCGGCGAGGAGCGACGGCACGCCGCCGATGGTCATTGGAACGAACGTGCGGATGGCCGCATAGTTCTCGATGCCGCCGTGCGCCCCGTGATAGATCTCGGGGTTGAAACCTTTATCCTTGTCATTGAACGGAAACGCGTACTCGCGAACCGTGGAAGCCGCCTTCGTGTTGTTGAGGCCGGCGACAAGCAGCTTGCCGTCCGTGTAGGCCAGATCGGTGATCGCTTCCGGGCGACGGTTGCGAGCGCGAGGACCGTCGCCGACGACTTTGTCCTCGGGAGGATTGGGAATGGTGGCTTTGAGGAACTCGACCTTCTCGAGCGAAACGAGGCTCATTGCGCCTTCGCCGTTGATTTTGACGAGCGCCGGCGCCTTGGTCTCACCGCTGCTGACCGACAGGTAGATGTTGCCCGAGGCCGGGTTGACGGCCAGGTCGTTCACGGCCACCGGCGCCTTTAGGCCCTCGACCTTTGCCAGCTTCTCGTTCAGCTTCTCAATGTTGCGAGCCATCGGCTTGCCGGGCTCGGCATCCTTCGTGTCGATGGCGAACACGGCGGCCCCTTTGGCGTCGCCGACGAACAGGATGCCGTCGGGTCCGAAGGCCAGTTGTCCGGCCGACTGCAGATCGGGCTTGCCTTCCTTCAGGCCCCAGCGATGGGCGGCCTGGGCCGAGGTCGCGAGCAGGGCGAACGCGGCCGCGAGTCCTGCGGCGAGAACGGTTCTACGCATGTCGTGCTCCTGAAATGGGCGGGAGTGGAATGGCGAGCGGCGTCGAACGACGACCGGACTGCATCGCATTATCGACACGCCCTGCGAAGACGGTCAAGGAGCCCCGCATCCGTCCCGTAGACCTTCTCAGAGGAAATTAAGGGTTCATCCGACCGCTGTGTGGCTGGACTCGTGGCGAGCGAAGATGTTCGAGTTGGAAGAAGGCCCGGTCGCGGAAGCCATGGCGTCGTTGAGGGACGATCCGCGGCTCCGGATGCGCCCTCAGGATATCAAGGCTCACTTCACCGACCGACCGACCCCCTTGCCGTTCTCCGAGGCGTGAACGGTCGCCATCGAGCGGATGTTCTGGAGATGCACATGAAAGCGGTTGCGGCTTTCCAACGAGAATTCGTCGGCCGGTTCCCCCTTGGCGAAGGCTTTCCGGCAATGACGTGCGGCGAATAGCAGTTCCTGGGCGAGCCGCCGCCTTGACGAGGCGCGCTTCTCCAGCGCCTCCACAATCGGCGTCAGGCGATTTGTCACCTGTCTTGCGAAGGCCGTCCACGCGCCCGATTCAGCCCTTGAGCCCGCTAGCTCCGATTCGGTCTTCGCTGCCCATTCGAGCGCCGAGACGGCCTCTCCTTCGATCCTCCTGTCCGATCGCCCGTGCCACAGGAAGAGGCATGCCGCAGCGATCAGAAGCCCTCCCACAAGTTTCAATTTCCATCCCGAAATCGCGCCCGGCTCGAAGGCTGGTCGCGGAATGTGGAGCCATGCTCCGGGCGTCGTCGCCCTGTCAACCTCCGTCGCCGGAGCGGCGGCCGTGGACGCGAGGTTCATGGCGGCGGTCGATTCCGCGGAGACGGTCGACTGTGTTGCGGCGAAACCGGCCTCGGAGCAGGTTTCGACTTCGGGGCGGAGCGAGGAAGCGCTTCCTTTATCCTGATCGACCAGGATCACACGCACGTCGTCCCAAACGTCGATTGGGAGATCCGCTGCATCGTCGAGGGAAGCGAACACGATTTCCTCCGGCGGATCTTCGGGCCCGTGATCGGCCGTCGCTTCGGCACGACCCATTCCCAGAGAAGCCTCGCGAACGTCGTTTGCAAGGCCGGCCGGTTCGTACTCGACCACCTCCAGCTTGGCGGGTCCCACCTGGACGACGTCCCCCGGGGACAATTCCGCTTCGGCGATCCGCGATCCGTTCACCCGGGTGCCGTTCTGACTGCCGAGGTCGTGAATCCGAAGACGACCTTCTTCGACGTGAATCCGGCAGTGGCGGCGGGACACCGACCAATGCGTGATCTGGACCGTGGCCGTCGAGTCGCGTCCCAGCACGATCTCGGGCAGAGCGAGCGGCAGGATGCGGCCCGAGCGGACGTCGCGCAGTCCCCAATGCGGATTCTGTGATGAGGACACGACGGGATCCTCCCTCAGAAATCGCCCGGGTTCTGTCCATCCGACCGGTGGGCCAGCTTCTGGAACGTGCCCAGACGGGCGGGGTCGTTCGGGTCGCGGAAGGAGTCGATGTTCTCGTTCAGGAACTTCACGCTGCCATCGCAGAACAGGAACATCGCTCCGTGCGAATGGAGACTGCCGTAACCGGAGTGCCCGTCGCTGTTGATCCTTGCGATGGTCGTGCTGACGACGTCGGCCCCCTGGTTGTCGGGGGTTCCGCCCCAATACGAGTCGCCGCCGGGCGGATCGCCGCTCGGAACCTTCTTCCAGGCGCGCTCCCCGGCCATCAATGTGACGGAATCTCCATCTCGAAGTTCCCGGAAGGCGATGGCACTGTTCCGGAAGAAGACTCCGTCGCCCGGAAGCGAGCGGCCGTCCCCTTCCCAATGGTTGGGGCCGAAGCTGCCGAGATAGTTCGAGGTGCCCTGGTCGGCGCACAGCACGGAACCGCCTCCGTGCATATTGTTCCAGGTGTCGGGGCCGACGTCCGAGGGGCAGCGAAAGATCTTGAGTTTGCTTCCGATGGCGCGTTCGTTCGCGCGGGCGGCCCCATTCGAGCCGCTGATTCCCGCGTTGAAATTGAGCCGGCCATGCAGGATCTGCTCTCCGAGATCGGGGAGGATCATGGCCCCCCATCCGAAGCCGTTGTTCGCCGTGCGCGGCGCCGGGGGATAGGCCTCGTCGTTCTCGACCCACCCGGAAGGAAACACGTTGTGCGAGCCGTGATAGTTCTGCAGGGCCAGGCCAATCTGCTTCAGGTTGTTGGTGCAACTGGCGCGCCGGGCGGACTCGCGCGCCCGCTGCACCGCCGGAACAACCAGCGACGCCAGCAGCCCGACGATGGCGATGACGACCATCAGTTCGATCAACGTGAATGCTGTCCGTCGACGGAGTGTCAGGTGCATCGCATTCCTCCAGAATTTGATATCGGGCGAGAAGAACCTTCGACAACCAGGAGGCGCCCGATCAGAACAGTCTGAGGGCGTAGATGAGATCTGCGGCCGCCGTTGACAGCTTCAGGTCATAAGTGCCTGCCCCGAGTTCGTAGAGACGACCAGATTCGTCCTGTTGACCTGGATTCAGAGGAACCCGGCCCCCCCCTGGAGTAACGAAGTACAACTCGACGAACAGGCCCGCACTCACCCCTCCCAATACAACGTCGCGTGCAGAGGTGAGCGTAAAGCGATAGACGTCCTGATAGTTCAGTCCTCCGACCCACCCGTCTAGGTCGCGCGCTGACGCCAGAATCCCGAGATTCACGGGGCTTGCAAAGGAATCTCCGCCGACATCGATTTGCGGCGCAGCGTCCGGCGTCACATGAACGAGATGTCCATTGCGGTCGATATACTGCAGCGATTGGCCGCGGACGGTATATACATCGGTAACATTAGTTTCCTGATACGTTGCATAGAGAATGGCTTCATAGCCCTTGTAGCCAAAATCGCTAAGCCCGTCGCGCGTCCACGGCTTGTCTTCCACCGGGTTGGGATTGATCAACGTATCGAGACCGAAGCGCTCGCTGATTGCGGTGTCGCGGCGAATGAGGTCGGTGAATGCGTCCACGACAAGGCTGTGCCGCAGTTTCTGACCTTCCGGACCGATACCGGCGTTGATGACGTCCACCTTGACCGTGTGGCGTGCCGTGGCAGATCGCGCATCGACTGCCAGCGCTGACCCTTCGAATGCCCAGGAATTCTGCGAGACCGCATCGAATCGCACTCGCGAATCGTGGTATGGATTCCCAATAATCGGGATGTCCCGGAGATTGCTCGCGGAATCGAGCGCGACGAACGCACGCACCTGCGCATGCTCAACGGACATGGTTCTCGCCAACTCATACCCGACGAACGTGCCCCAGCTATGCGCCGCGATGCGCAGCCGATGTGCGGGAATATGAAGGTCGGCGAGTCGCTGCGCCGCCCATGCGGCGATCCCTGGAATCCATTGCCCACCGATCACATCTCTCTCGCCGCCATCGGCTGCGTAGTCGCGCCAGTCGAGTACCAGAACCTGGTCTCCCGTCGCGAGAAGCGCGTCCGCCAACTCCGTCATGTTGTTGCGCTCCTCACGATTGAACTGGCTATCTTTGCCGTGAATCACCAGCCAGATTGGCTCATTGGGATTCAGAGGCCCATTGCCCCAATTCCATAGGTTGACGCTTCCGTCCAGCGCATAGAGCAGCCTGTTGTCAATCTTGATCGTCTCGGAGCCGACTGCGAATGCACTGCCACTTGTGCCGTTGCTCGTGGTGCCGCCGATCTCTCTGATGACGGTGATTGATACGTCGTTCCAGCAAGCGCTCTCAAAGTTATTGAGGACCGAGGGAGAAACGAGACGATTGATCCGAAGGTGATAAGTTCCTCGGATGGGTGCAGAGAACGTCAAGACTCGGGTATCCACTTCGCTACGAATCGTCGGAATAGTCGAAGTTCCGTCCGGTCTGACGAGCGTGAACGTCGTTCGTCCAGAAACGATCCAATCTCCGAGGCTTGCGATTTCGATCCGGTACGGTCCAAGTCGATCGACCTGGAAGTCAATGTCGATCCAGAATTCCTCCCCAGGGGCGTAGCTGTGGGCATTGTCGAATGCGAGTTGACTGATCCCACCCGTGTCAGTGCCTTCTGGATCCTCCAGCGTTGTGATCCCGTTGCGCGTCAGCCAACCGTTGAGATCGATCGACGCGGCGTTCACGCTTCCCAGATGGACGGACCAGTGGAGATGCGGCCGAATGTGAACGTGCCCATTCCCCTGTGTTGTCCCGTCTGTCAGCAGGTCGATCGTTCCCACCTTCCTGCCGCGCGCAAAAACGTTGCCAACCGAAAGCGACGCGTCGATTTTCAGATGTTCGAAGAGTATGTAGACCTGCACCGTTGAACCATCGGATAGCGTGATGGCGGAACGCAGCACGAGTCGTCCAATGTCCCGGTCGAGGTCGAAGACCGTCCCGGTCAGCGGAGCGAACACGGGCTGCCCGCGGTCGGCGAAGGGGTTCGAGTCCTCCTCGTCGACCACCATGTTGAGGTCGACCGCATACTGCTCGGCTCCAACGTGAGTCGTTGAGTTGGGATCAACGGCGCTGACCCACCGCCCCGCCGCCAGATTCACGGGCGAGCCGAGTTGGGCCAGCACCAACTCGGCGGCCGTCCGTTGTTGCTTCGTCTGCGTGGGCGTCGGCGCTGGCGGCGTCACCGGGGTTTCGGGCGGGATGTAGACTCCGGATCCTCCCGCGAGAGCGTCGAGCTGCGGGGCGTTGTCGAGCGGCCAGGTCGACTCCATGTGGGTGACGAGGGCGTCATAGAAGGCGCGATAAGACGAACTCGTCGTCAGCCCCAGGAGCCCCGGGTTGCTTTCCATGTTGCCCAGGTAGAACGATGCCACGCCCCCCGAGCCTCCCTCGCGGACGCGCTGGTTGAAGTACGCGTTCACGCTGTTGAGCAGGTGCTGCCGCTGGGTGGCGTTGAGCGTGGCGACCGTCGTCGGAGCGGCCAGTTCGTTCTGCTGGGCCGAGTTCAGCGGCGGCACGATGGGAGGCGTGGCCGGCGGGGGGAGCGGCGTGCCGGAGCCCGCCGGGCCGCGTCCGTAGACGGGGACAGCCAGGCCGGTGATGAACGTGAGATTGTTGGCCG
>JADZEF010000065.1 GCA_020850695.1 Planctomycetaceae bacterium
CCCGCGAATGACGCGAATCAGCGCGAATAAAGACAGAAAGCGAAGAGGCTATTGCTGGTCTGGCGATTCATGAGTTTCCAGAAACTTTCAAGAAGTCTGGTTCTCCTGCATTTTCTGATTCGCGTTCATTCGCGTCATTCGCGGGAAGTCTTCCTGCCGATCCGACATCGCACAAAACAAAGCTCTGACAGGAACTGCCTTTTTCCGTACCTTCCGTCCGTTCCGTGGTTTCTGCCATTCCGTCTTCGCCTGACACCACGCGGCGCCGCACCCGCTCGCCGCTCTTTCGATAAGGTCTCACGATGCGTTCCTTCACACTCTTCCTCTTCGTGGTGACGCTCGCGTCGCCGCTATTCGCCATCGATGAGAAGCTTGAGCAGGCCGAGGAGCGGGCCTTCAAGCAGGCTGCGGCCATGGTCGAGCCGTCGATCGTCCGCATTCAGACCGTCGGCGGACTGGACCGCGTCGGCAAGCTCCTCACCGGCACCGCCGCCACCACCGGCGTGGCGGTCGGCAAGGACGGCTACATCATCTCAAGCGCGTTCAATTTCATCGGCAAGCCAACGACCATCCTCGTCGAGATGACCGACGGTCGGCGGCTCAACGCCACGGTGGTCGCTTCCGATCGTTCACGGATGCTGACGCTGCTGAAGGTCGAGGCCGAAGACCTCGTCCCCCCCGAGCCCGCTCCGAAGAGTTCGATGCGGGTCGGCCAATGGGCAATCGCCCTGGGCCGCACCTATTCGAACGAACTGCCCAACGTCTCCGTCGGCATCATCAGCGCGCTCAACCGCGTCTGGGGGAAGGCGATCCAGACCGACGCGAAGATCTCCCCCATGAACTACGGCGGCCCGCTCGTCGATATCGAGGGACGGGTGCTGGGCATCCTCGTCCCGATGTCGCCGCAGGGAAATGCGGAGACGGCCGGCGTCGAATGGTACGACGGCGGGATCGGCTTTGCGGTGCCGATGGAAGACGTGTTCGTCGCGGTCGAGCGGCTCAAGAAGGGGGAGGACCTCAAGCCGGGATTGATGGGGATCGAGTTCGGCGGGAAAGATCGCCTCGCGGGCGAGCCGGTCATCGACCGCGTGCGGGTCGAGTCGCCGGCCGAGAAAGCGGGCTTCAAGCCGCAGGACCGCATCGTCGAAGTCGATGGCAAGGCCATCGCGCGGCAGGCCGAAGTTCAGCAGGCCCTCGGCAGCAAATATGCGGGGGACAAGGTCGCCGTCACCGTGAAGCGGAAGGACGAGACGATCAAGGGGGAGGTGACGCTCGTCGCCGAGTTGATCGCGTACGAATCCGGATACCTCGGCGTCCTGCCGGTCCGCGAATCGGCCGAGGCGACTCCCGAGCGCGGCGTCGGGGTGCGGCACGTCTTCGCGGAAAGTCCCGCAGCGAAAGCGGGCATCGTCGCCAAGGACCGCATCGTGAAGTTCGCCGGCCAGGACATTGCCGACGCGAATGCACTGCGTGACGCAGTCAGCCGCATCCGGCCGAAGCAGAAGGCCGACGTCGCCTGGCTGCACGACGGCGCCGAGAAGACGGCATCGATCGAGCTGGCGAGCCTGCCGAACGACGTCGTGAAGAGCCTGCCGTCGGTCCTGATCCCGCCAGGCGAAAAGACGGACGATGCCGCCGAGGAGAAAAAGGACGCCAAGGCCGACGCAAAGAAGCCCGAGGATGCGGACGCGAAGAAGCCGCCGGCGGGTGTGCGCCGCGGATGGTTCTCGGAGAACGCTCCGAACGGCGAGCACAGCTACTTCGCGTACGTTCCGGACGAGTACAACGCCAAGCACCGCTATGCGTTGATGGTCTGGATCCATCCGGCCGAAGACACCATGGAGGCGGCCCTCAAGGCGCAATGGAAGGCGATCTGCGACCAGCGGGGGATCATCCTGCTCGGTCCGAAGTCGGCGAAGCTCGGCGAATGGAGCCTGGACGAGGCGGAATTCGTGAAGGACACGGCCGACCAGTTTGTCGAACGCTTCGCGATCGATCCGTCTCGCGTCTTTATTCACAGCTTCTCGACCGGCGGGTCGTTCGCCTGGCACGTCAACTTCAAGTACCGTGAAACGTTCCGCGGGGCCGCCATTTCGGGGCAGCCACTGAAGGAGCGTCCGCCGGAGAACTCTCCCAGCTATCGCCAGCAGTTCCACCTGACGTGCGGGTCGAAGGATCCGCTGTTTCCTCAGGTTCAGGCGACGGCGAAAGGCTTGCAGGCGTTCAAGTACCCGTGCAGCTTCACGAAGGAAGAGGGTCGCGACGCGAAGTACCCCGCCGGCGAGCAGGTGCAGGAGATCGCCCGCTGGGCCGACTCGCTCGATCGGATCTGAGGAAGGAATCAGGGGGCAGGAATCAGGAATCAGGGAAAGGCAATGAGCGGCAGCAGAGCTGCATCTGCGATTCTTCCCTGATTCCTGACCCCTCTCTTCAGTGCTTCAGCACCCGCCACAGAATCTGCACGCCGGCAATCAGCACGATGGCGTTCGCCAACCACATCGCCCAGGACGGGTCGACCATTTGCAGCTTGGAGAGGTTCATCGTCAACAGGACGACGGGGTAGTAGACCAGCAGGATGGGGACGAAGCACAGGAAGAAGCTTGTGAGGAACTGCCGCCGCGCCTGCAGAATCGAGAAGGGCGCCCCCACGAGCGCGAAGAACAGACAGCTGCTCGACATGGCGAACCGGCTGTGAATCTCGGTGCGGATCTTCGCGATGTCCTCCAGCCTGTACTTCGGTTGATGCACCACGTACGCGAACGGCACTTCGGTGAACCGCTTATAGTTGCCGACGGCCAGGGCCATCGCCACTTCCATGTCGCGGCGCTCGCTGCAGACCTCCCACTCCTTCTGGCACACCCGCATCTCTTTCTGCAGCGTCTCGATGCTCATGTGCCGGGGCTTCGGCTTCGTTTTCTCCGTCTGCAACGGGAAGCGGCGATCAGCTTCCTCGTCGAACCACACCTTGCCCCCCGGCGTGTCGACGTGCCCGTGCGTGAGGTGCAGCACCACCTCCTGCCGCTCGAGATCGAAGTCCATCGTGGCGGTCTGGGCCTGAATGGTGATCGGGCTGCGGCCCACCGGGGCGTATTGGAACGTCGGCATGATGAGGGTCTTCCCCTCGACGCCCATCACGGTGATCGAGATTCCGCGACGCCGGTCCGTCACCTGGTGGTTCGACTTCAGCAGGTCAAGGAAGATGTCTTCCATCGCCAGCGCAATCGTCCGCTGGATGTTGTTCATCGCCCACGGAATGATGCGGTCGCTGAGCAGCAGCGAGAACAGGCTGAGGCTCGCCCCCAGCAGCAGCGCCGGCCACAGCAAAGACATCACGTTGATGCCGGCCGCCTTCGCCGCCGTCACTTCCTGGTCGCCCGAGATGCGGCCATAAACCACGCACACCGCCAGCAGCAGCGTGGCGGGAATGGTGAACGGCATCAGGCTCGGCACGATGTAGGGCAGGATCTGCATCGCCTGCATGGGCCCGAGGCCGCTCTCGCTCACTTCGCGAAAGATGCCGACGAACACCAGCAGCACGGTCAGAACGCTGAGGAGCAGCGCAAAGACTCTGAGCAACTCGTACAGGATGTAGCGTTGCAGCAGTTTCATGGGGACCGCGAGAGGCGCAAGGCGGGAAGGTTGCGGACTCTCCCGAGAACGCCTGAATCGGTCAAGACCAGATCGCGCCTGCCGACTGGTCAGACCGGTCATCTCGCGTCGGCTGCATTCGACGGCCGCCGCCTCAAAAAAAACCGCGACGGTCCCTCCCGCGACACGAGATCGTCGAGAATCACGGGCTCGCCCAGGATGGGACGAAGCGGCGGGCAACGCCCTCAACGCCCCCGCTGATCGGCCGCAGGACAGACGGGCGACAGCGGGTGAAACGGTCGCTCAACCACCGGGAATTGCCGTCCACGACGTCGATATTCAAGGAATGCGAACTCAAATGTGGACGGGCGATCATTTCGATGAGGTTTCCTTTGGAAAAACTCATTCTACGAACACAGAAAACGCCTGAATTCCTACGCGAACGAGACGATCGTAAACGACCGATATGTCAATGACGCAATTCATGCGTCGCCATGTCGGATCGATTCTCTCGAATCTCAGGATGATCTGAGTTCTGTCGGCCCATTCTTTCAACACTTCCTATCCGGCAAATCCTCTCAATGAGAGGGGTTGTCGTGCCTACCGGCATTTGTTGAGTGGCTTTCTTCGTGAGTTGTGAGGTTCTGATTCGGGCCTCTTCTTGTCCTTGTCCTCGGAGATGACTCTATGAGACCGCGTTCCAAAGGGTTCACACTGATTGAATTGCTGGTGGTCATCGCCATCATCGCAATTCTGATCGCACTGCTCCTCCCCGCCGTCCAGCAGGCGCGTGAGGCTGCCCGACGCACTCAGTGCAAGAACAATCTCAAGCAGCTGGGATTGGCGCTGCACAACTACCACGACACTCACAAGATTTTCACGCCATCGAGTTTTGAACTCGGGATCACGGCATCCTACGACTCGATCTATGGGATGACCACGCCCTATTCAAATCTCAACGGGTTTGTGATGCTCCTCCCCTACATCGATCAGGCGGCGATGTACAATAAGTGGAACTTCCAGCACGCCGCCAGTTGGTCTTATGTGTATGGCCCGACGATGTCCCGCATGAAGGGGGATCCGGACATCAACTACCCGATCGCGAAAACTCCGCTGGCGGTGTTCACGTGTCCGACAGACAACAACAATCCTTACTACAACGGCGTCGGAAGCCAGCACTACAGCGCCAGCGCCAACAACAAGGGGGCCTATCGTACCAGTTACGATTTTGCTGTTCACTATAACGAGTACTACTACACGTTTTATTGGAACAACAACCTGGGACCCACCAACCGTCCGATGTTCGGCGAGGCGGCCACGTCGTCCATCCGCGATGTCCGCGACGGGACCAGCAACTGCGTCATGGTTTCCGAGCAGACACGCGACCATCAGAGCGGAACGGCTTCGACCTGGGCCACGCGGCAGCATGTCGCGATGGGCGTCCACTTCGGGGCCGACTGGCGGAAGATCAATGACTTCCGCGGCGACCTGACCCGCACTCACACCTGGATGTCGGCCGGAAGTCTGCACTCCGGCGGGTGCCAGGTCGTGTTGGCCGACGGCGCCGTTCGGTTCATTTCCGAGAACATCGATTCGACCACCCAGACGCGGCTCTTCTATATGTCCGACGGCCAGCCTCTGGGAGAGTTCTGATCAACGTGTGAGTGGCTTGCCCGCGCGTGAAGTTAAACCGAGAGCAGCCCGGCTTTCTCAGCCGGGCTGCTGTTTTCGTCACTGCAAGCAGACGCCGTCCTCGTTTCGGCCGTTCCGACCACGGTCATTCACCGCAATGTACTATGCGGAGAAGGCCGTGCCGCAGAGAAGATGACCATCGGACAGAAACTACGACAAGAGGTGACACCATGCGGTTGATGCGAATTCGAACGAGTATTCCCGCCGTGACGCTCTGCGTCGGAATCGCGGTGGGCTGTGGGGGAAACGAGAAGGCGGTCGCGCCGCTCAATCCCGACACAGTCCCCTTTTCCGGGATCGTCAAGCGTGACGGAAAGCCGCTGTCGAAGGCGGTCGTGAAATTCCTGCCCACCGAGACCAAGGGAGTGAACGCGTCCGGAATCACCGATGACAATGGCAAGTATGAGCTGAAGATCCAGGTCGGTCGAGAGGATAAGGCCGGGGCGCCGCCGGGTGATTACAAAGTCACCATCAGTCGATTCGTTCAGCCCAACGGCGAACCTCAGGACCCAACCAAGCCCGCGGAAGTTCCGGGCATGGAGTCGATCCCGCAGCGGTTCTCGGATCCGGGCCAGACCACCCTGAAGGCGAACGTTCCCTCCGGGGGCGGCACTCTGGATTTCGACCTCAAAGGAAAATGAACGGGACCGGGAGGATCGGACTTGACCGGACCGACTCCGGTGGCTGATCCGCGCCGCGAGAGACCAGTCCACGAGCTTTGACGACGCAACACGTTGGACGGGAACCACGGGCTTGCCCGCCCATGGCCCCGTCCGGCAATTCAGGCATATTGCGTCCGACCTCCCGACAGACCGCGGTTCCGGACTTCCATAGATGCACCGATCGATTCGTTCCTGGTGGATCGTCGGGATCATCGCCAGTGTCGTCGTGGTCGGCGCCGTCCTCTGGTTCGTCTCTCGTCCCGAACGTCCCCACATCATCCTGATCACGCTCGATACGACCCGGGCCGATCGATTGGGCTGCTACGGATACCCGAAGGCCTTGACGCCGTTCCTTGACCGGCTCGCTGCGGACGGCATCCTGTTCGAGCAGGCCCGCACTCCGGTTCCACTGACGCTTCCGGCCCATGCGTCAATCTTCACCGGGCTGCGTCCCCCCGAGCACGGGCTGCATTCCAACGGACAGTCCGCGCTGCCGGACGACGTCCCCACGCTGGCACGCGAGCTCGAGTCGGCCGGATATGAGACCGGCGCGTTCATCGCCGCTGTCGTCCTTGACAGGAAGTACGGCCTCTCGCGCGGGTTCAAAACCTACGACGACAGCCTCGCCCAGGCCGACCCGCACTCCCACGGCCATCACCACTACCGCCCGGCGAATGTCGTGCTCGACTCCGCGTCGAAGTGGATCCGGTCTCGGCAGGGTTCGCCTCTGTTCTGCTGGGTTCACCTCTTCGACCCGCACTATCCCTACCTGTCCCACGAAGAGCAATTCGGCGACCGCTTCCAAGCCGACCCCTACGATGCGGAGATCGCGTTCGTCGATTCGGAACTCGGAAAGTTCTTTCGACGGCTCGACGAGCGGGGGATTCTCCAGAATTCGCTGGTCGTCGTCGTGGGCGACCATGGGGAGAGCCTGGGAGAGCACGGCGAGCTGACGCATAGCATGACTCTGTATGACGCCACGCTTCGCGTTCCCCTCCTGATCTCCGCGCCGGGAAAGCCAGGTGCGGGGAAGCGAATCGCGGCGCCGGTCTCGCTGATCGACGTCGCGCCCACGATCCTCGAGCTGGCGCGCGTGCGTCCGCTGGTTCAGGTCGCGGGCCAGTCGTTGAGTCCGGCGTTTCGAGGCGAGTCGATCCCGGAACGGCACGACTACGCAGAGACCGACGAGCCCTACCAGTTCGCCGGTTGGGCGCCGCAACGCGCGCTTATCACGCCCCCGTGGAAATACATCAGGAGCCCGCAGCCCGAACTCTACGATCTGGCCGCCGACCCTCTCGAGCTGAAAAACCTCGCGGTGCAGCATCTCGAGCGCCTCGCGTCGATGGAAAAAGAGCTTGCCGCGTGGGAAGGGACCTGGACACATCGCACGTCCAAGCCATTGTCCTTGACCGAAAGAGAGCAGCAGGAGATTCACACTCTCGGCTATGCGGGTCAGAGGGCAAGTCCCATGGGGTCCGACAGTCCACGGCACGACATCAAGGAGATGCTTCCTTCGTACAACGCACTGAACGACGCGGCCGCCATGATGGATGCCGGACGGTATGACCTGGCCGAGCCGGTCCTTCGAGGCATTCTGTCGAACCATGACGATTTTTATCTGGCGCACGGAGATCTGGGCCGCTGCCTGATCCGGTTGCAGAAAGTCGACGAAGGCATCGAACACTTGCGCAAGAGCCTCGAATCGGATCCCGGGCAGGATCGAGTCCGAGGGCTTCTGGGAGCGGCACTTCTATTGAACGGACAGCACGAAGAGGCGATTCAAGAGCTGCAGACGGTCCTAGTCTCCGCTCCGTCCCTTCACGAGTCCCGTTTCAACCTCGCATTTGCTTTGGAGAAGGCCGGACGGACCAAGGAAGCCATGGAACAGTACGAGCAGTGCCTCCAGACGGCTCCCGACTTCGAGCCCGCACGCCAGCGGCTCGACACTCTGCTCCGCCGACCATCGAGATGAGGAGACATCCGAGGCAATAATCGGCCAAACCTTTCTGGTTACTCACTACGAATCAATGTAGACTGATGCTTATGCGCCGTCGCGACCGAATCGTCCCGCCAGCGTTGCCCGGCACTTCGAGCGCCCAATCAGTTCCCTACCGCCGATGCAATATGTCCATTCGCCTCTCCGCATTGTTGGCCGTCCACGGTCGGTGGTGTGTCGCCATCGTGATCGGCAGTTTCCTGTCAGCCCTTCTGGACGCATCGCCAGTCCGTGCGGGCGACGCGAATGTCGGACAGATCCGGGTCTCGCCTGACGTTCTGAAGCTCGTTCATTCCCGCCGGCCGCATTCGATCACGGTTTCGGGCCGCACGACCGACGGGCTCGCGGTCGACCTGACGCCGTCGGCCGAGTTAAAGTCGGCAGATGAAACCATCGCAGTGGTCGAGAATGGCTGGGTGCGACCTCTGAAGTCGGGACAGACGAAAGTCGTTCTCCAGGCGGCGGGTCAGACCCTCGAGGTGCCCGTGCAGGTCGAGTTGCCCGCGGCCGAGCCTGCGTGGAGCTTCAAGCATGACGTCATGCCGGTCTTCACCAAGGCGGGCTGCAACATGGGAGCCTGCCACGGTTACTCGCTGGGCAAGGGAGGATTCAAACTCTCGCTCCGCGGCGGCGATGCGGCCGCCGATTACGTCGCCATCTTTCGCGACGCCCAGGGACGGCGGCTGAACCTCGTCGACCCCGCCAGCAGCCTGCTCGTGCAGAAACCTCTCGGCGATGTCCCGCACCGCGGCGGCGTCCGATTCAGCCGCGGCAGCGCGCTTCATGAGACACTGACCCGCTGGATCGCGCAGGGCGCTCTCGGCGACGCCGACGACAAGGTCGACATCACCCACGTCTCGATCTTCCCGGAGCGCTTCGCGATCGAACCCGGCGCGAAGCACCGGATGCAGCTCATCGCCCACTACTCCGACGGCACCACCCGCGACGTGACTCGAGACGCCATCTTCACCATCAACACCGAAGGGGTCGGACACGTCGATGAAACGGGAATGGTGACCGGGGGCGAGTTCGGCGAGTCGGCCGTCGTCGCCCGCTTTGAACGGAAGTTCGCCGCCGCCCGCATCATCGTCCGCAAGAGCGCCCCTGATTTCACCCCGACGCCCATCCCCGAAGGGCACTTCATCGATCGGCACGTCGTCACGAAGCTGAACGATCTCAAGGTGAAGCCGGCGGGACTCTGCACCGATGAGGAATTCCTGCGACGCGTCTCGCTCGACCTCATTGGCCTGCAGCCGACGGCCGACGAAGTGCGGGCCTTCCTTGCGGATACTTCCGCCGACAAGCGGACGCGGGCCATCGATGCCCTGTTCCAGCGTCCCGAGTATGTCGACCAGTGGTCGCTCAAGTGGGGCGACCTGCTGCAGAACTCGCGCGTGCGGGCGAGCAGCGAATCGGTCTACGCCTTCCGTGAATGGCTGCGGAGCGCGGTGGCGTCCGACATGCCGCTCGACGAGTTCACCCGCACGCTCCTCACCGCACGCGGCGGAGCCGAAGACAATCCCGCGGCCGCCTTCTTCGCCGTCAGCAAGGATCCCAACGAAACGACCGAGCGGGTGGCCCAGGTGTTCTGCGGGGTGCGGATGCTGTGTGCCCGCTGCCACGTCCATCCGATGGAGAACTGGACGCAGGAAGATTACTACGGACTCCAGAGCTTCTTCACGCAGGTGAGCGCGAAGGTCGACCCGCGTCTGCCGGGGATTCCGAATGCCCGCGCGGTGCTGCTGACGCCGTCGGCCGGGTTCGCCACCAACCCGCGAACCTTCCGCGCTCAGCCGCCGCGCTACCTGGGTGGCTCCGAACCGACGCTCCCCGCCGACGCCGATCGCCGCCCCGATTTCGCCCGCTGGCTCACCACCGCCGACAACCCGCTCTTCGCCCGCGGGCTCGTCAATCGCTACTGGAGCTACTTCTTCCATCGCGGCATCATCGACCCGGTCGACGACCTGCGAACCACCAACCCGCCCGTGAACCCCGAACTCCTCGATGCCCTGACGAAGGACTTCGTCGCGCACGGGTTCCGACCGAAGCACCTCATGCGGACAATCGTGACGTCGGAGACCTATCAGCGGAGCAGCGTCCCGAACGACTCGAACCGCTACGACACACTCAACTTCTCGCGAGCCGTCGAGCGCCGCATCCCGGCCGAAGCCCTGCTCGATTCGCTCGTGCAGGCCACCAACTCCCGCGAGAGCTTCGGGAACGCTCCCGGCGGATTCACCGCGGCCCAACTCCCCGACGCCGAAGCGACGAGCGAGTTCCTCTCACTCTTCGGCAAGCCGCAGCGCATGGAAGCCTGCGAGTGCGAGCGCGACAACGAGTCGAACATGCTCCAGGCGCTGCACTTCATCAACGGCAATCCCATCCTCAAGCGCGTCACCGACCCGAACGGCCGCATCGCACAGCTTCTGGTCAAGTTCCCCGAGAACGATGCGCTGATCGAAGAGCTCTATCTCTGGACGATCTGCCGGAAACCGACTCCGCAAGACCTGGAGCTTGCGCGGCGGCACTTCGAGTCGTTCAAGGACAAGCGCGCCGAAGCCGCCCAGGACCTCGCCTGGGCCCTGCTCAACAGCCGCGACTTTCTGCTGGTGCACTGAGAACTGCGAATGTGGCACGGGCACTCCTGCCCGTGTGCACTTACCGCAGGGGTGTATCCTCGATTTCGTGGAACACCAGTTGTTCGCGACGATGGGCGCACAAGTCCGGTCGACAGCGTATTTCGACGCGGCTTCCAGGAAGAGGTAAATTCGGCTTTCCCGCGGCGTAATGACTCCAATTCGCTCGACAAGTGCGCCGGGCGGATCATTCGCACGGGCAGGAGCGCACGTGCTACAGTGCGCACTCTTGCCACATCCCGGCCTCATGCCATCCGGACCAGACAACACGCCCATGTCCGCCGCCAATTCCGCTTCCCCCCTCGTCGGCGTCATTATGGGAAGCCGCTCCGACTGGGAGACGATGAAGCACGCATCCGAGCTTCTGACCCGCTTCGACGTCCCGCACGAGTGCCGCGTCGTCTCGGCGCACCGCACTCCGGACTGGATGGCCGAGTACGCCAAAGCGGCCGAGGGGCGCGGCCTGCAGGTCGTCATTGCGGGGGCCGGCGGCGCGGCGCACCTCCCCGGGATGGTTGCCTCGCACACGCTGCTGCCAGTGATTGGCGTCCCGGTCCTGTCGAAGGCTCTGCACGGCGTCGACTCGCTCCTCTCGATCGTCCAGATGCCCGGCGGCGTTCCGGTTGCCACGGTTGCCATCGGCGAATCGGGAGCGAAGAACGCCGCACTCCTCGCCGTCCGCATCCTGTCGACCTCGCGGCCCGATCTCCGCGAGAAGCTCCGGGCCTGGCACCAGCAGCAGACCGAGACAGTCCTCAACGACTCGCATCTGCCGTGACTCGGCGGTTCGACGAGTCGCGTTCGCGTGCGGATTTTAAAGGTAGCCGGGTCACTCCGTGACCCGACGCCGAGCGCGCGATCAATCCCTCGACGGTTCGTGACTGTGTTGACGTCAAATAACGCCTTCTCCGATCGCCGAATCGATGGCACGACGGCTTCGGGTCACGGAGTGACCCGGCTACTACTTGTTGAGCGCCGCCTTCAACGCCGCTTCCACATCCGGAACAAGCGTGTCGTTCACCGAGACAAAGCCAAACGTCTTGGCGATCTTCCCGTCGGTAGCGATTGCCAGCGTGAGGTGGGCATCCGAATTGACCGCCCATTGGTCGGGGCCGCTTTTATCCTTCTCGTAGACGGCCAGCGTCGTCGATTCGAACTTCAGCGACTCCTGCACGCGCGGCAGCTGCGTCTTCAACCCGCCGACATCGTCCGTCAGCCATACCACCACGATCGTCGTCTCGGAATTGGCCTTCTTCACCGTTCCTTCGAGCGACTTGAGGAACCGGGCCATCGGCCGCGACCAGTGCTCTCCCTGGATCAGGATGTAGATCGTCGGCTTCTTTCCGCGGTCGGCCGCGAAGTCGACTTCCTTCCCGGCCGAGGCTCCCGTGGTCGCGTGTGCCTTGAGGGCCGGAACGTCCCCGCCGATCGTCGGCCCGGAGACAACGTCGGCTTTCGTCGTCGACACGAACGCCGCCATGCCCACTACCGCCAGTCCGATCGCGCATCGCATGGGAGTCGCTTTCTGATTGGGTGTGACAAAGAAAGTAGCCCTCATGCTCCGCATGAGGTTAAGCCGTCGTGACGCAGCGGGTGGGATCGTCCTTCGACGCTCTTTGCGCGCCCGGCTCACTTCTCGCGGAGCGAGATGGCTACCTTCTTTGAGAGAGCCACTCCGAGCTTCGCCGCCGTCACGCCGCCGAGGCGGTCCACAGCGCCATGATCGTGAGATTGTACACGAAGTGGATCGCCATCGGGGCCGCCAGCCGGCCGGTTCGCTCGTAAACCAGGGCCGTCACCACGGCCAGGGTCGCCACGCCGACGCTGCTCGCTGCGGGGTGAATCACGGTGAAGAGCAACCCGCTCAGAGCCACGCTCGCCGCCACACCCCACGATTGCCGCAAGCCGCGATAGAGCAGCCCGCGGAACAGCCACTCTTCGAACAGCGGGGCCACGCACAGGAACGCCAGCATCCGCATCACGGCTTCGTGGTCGATTGATTCGAGCGATGTTGGCAGCCGCAGCGTTGCGTGGGCCGATGTCGCAATGTCGATGTTCTGACGCAGCACGCCGACCCACAGGAACCCGACCGACACGGCCACCGCCATTCCCGTCAGCATCGGTTGCAGTACCGTCCCGCGCCGCGGCATCGGCACCGCACGAATGCCCGACTGCCACTGCCAGAAGAGGAACGTCAGGAAGACCAGCACCGCACTTCCGCTGAACCCGATCAGCAGCCCCTCGGTTCCCTTCAGAGCGGTCCCCTGCATGATGCCGCCGAGGATGTCGCGGATCTGGATGAAGGCCCCGAGGGCGATGAGAGCGTGGGCCGAATCGAGTTGCCGCGGCGGAGCGTCTGACGGTTCGGTGATCCACGGCAACTCGGCGACCTGCCGCTGTCGCAGGGCGAACGCCACGAGGATCATGATCACCAGCGTTCCGATCAGTGACCAGATCATGCCGAGGTAGAGGGCCGCCGAGCATTCGACCGTCACCAGCAGCGGCAGGAACCACATCGACCGGCGGAAGCGGACGGTGCTTTCGTTCGCGACGCTGGCTCCGAGGGCCATCGCTCCGAAGCAGATCTCGGCGAACAGGGCGATGTATGCGATCAGAAACGGAATGCGGAGCGCGAGTGCTGCGGTGGATTCCGTTTGAGTTGCCAAGGCCCAGCCTGACACGGCCACGGCTGGAATCAGCACGATCGTTCCCCAGAACCGCGACTTGGTGCGGATGGAGTCGGCGAGCGAGCGTGGGAGCGTCTGAAGGAACCAGAGCGTGCGGAACTCGATCGCGAGGATTGAACTCGAGCAGCCTGCGAGGACATAGGCCGCGACGGCGAAGATCGTTGCACAGACCGAGCCTCCATCTTTGAGGATCACGCCCAGCGTGCGATCGGGGTCCTTGAGGTAGAGGATGCCGAGGATGAGCAGCGGAGACAGGAGCACCTGCACCATGATCTCGGGCTTGCGGATGACCTGCAGCATCTCCTTCGCGATGAGCCCCTGGAAGCGCTCCCAGCGGACCGACGCCGACTTGCGGGGCGCTGCGACTTTGGCGTCAGTGCGGGTGCTTTCGGAGTGGATGTTCAACCCGCCCAGCGACAGCCGCTCGCAGGCGATGACGGCGAAGAACCCCAGGCCGGCCGACATCAGCCCCAGCATCGTGACGTACGCCGCACGATGCACGGCGAGCAGATCGGCCGAGCCGAAGCCGACCGCCAGCGGATTCCAGAAGAGTAGGCTTGGGGCGCGATCGCCCAGCCACGTGAGAGCCCGCGTCGTGGCCGGAGCGCCGTTGCCCAGCATCGCGAACAGCAGCACGAGGTTCGCGACTGTCACGATTCCGGCCGTAATTGTCCCGCGCAGCTTGCGGCCCATGCATTGCAGCAGGACGCTTTCGGTCGCGACCCGCAGCGCCGCCGCCGTGAGGGCGACGCTCAGCCCGGATGCGAGAGAGAGTCCAAAGCCGGCCCAGAAATCCATCCCGCAGCGCCATGCCAGCATGGCCGTGAGGATCGTGTTGACGAAGGCGATCGGCGTATCGAACGTCTGCTCGATCATCCGCGCCAGGAAGAGGACGCGGCGCGAGACGGGGAACTGCAGCAGCCAGTTGAGGACCGGATCGGGTCCCGCGAGACTGCGGTTCATCAGGACCAGGGCGACGCCGGCCGACGCCAGGTTGAACAGCAAGATGTAGAGCCCGACGCTCCGCATTGCGCGGTCACGTCCTTCGGCCGACAACACTGCGAAGTCACCGCGATAGCCGGTGTCTTCGGAGGCCGCGACGAATCCTTCGAGACCATCCGCGGCGAACCGCTTATTTGCGGCGTCGGCGAATCGCCCCTTCGTCCATGGGCCCATCCAGTCGGAGGACATCTTGTCGATGGCTTCGGCGACCGCAGCCTCGCGGCCTTCTCCCGTTGTGGCGGCCGCTGAGGTGAGTGCGCTGTAGTCGTCGATCGTCAACACGATCTTCGGGGAAGTGGCGATCTCATCGAGCCGCGCCGACTCGATCAGCGTCACCACGGACGTTGACGAGAGAAGCACGCCTCCCATGATCATCGAGCCGAAGAGGAACGCGCCGAACAGGCGGCTTCCGCGCGAGGCCTTGTCGGTGCGGCTCAGTGTTCCTGTGCGGGTGGGGTCGCTGGCGTTGCCCCCTTTTTGGAAGCGCTGCTGAAGCAGCGCCGAGCTGTTCATCAGCCTCCGCACCCCGGTGCGGAGGAATAACCAGAGGATGGCGATGGAGGAGGGGGAGTTCATCGAACCGGCTCCCCGCTCGCGGCCGTCGCTTCGACACCGTTCGACGGCGGAGCGGCCAACTCGGAGTCGGTGGCGCCTTCGGTCAGTTCGAAGAAGAGCGTTTCGAGGCTCGCTCCCGTGCCGAATCGCTGACGCAGGTCTTCGAGCGTTCCTTCGGCGGCCAGGCGGCCGCGGCTCATCACGGCCACGCGGTCGCAGAGTCGCTCGGCTTGTTCGAGGAGGTGCGTCGAGAAGAGGACGGTGCGTCCCGCGGCGACCGCTTCGCGCATCAATGCGTGCAGGACGACGGTGCCGTGCGGGTCGAGGCCGTTGGTCGGCTCGTCGAGAATGAGAAGTTCCGGCTCGTGGATCAGGGCGCACATCAGCCCGAGCTTCTTCTTCATTCCGCGCGAGTAGTTCTCGGCGAACTCGTCGAGGGCGTCGCTCAGTTGCAGGCGGTCGCCGAGCATGTTGCAGCGCTCGTCGATGGTGCGGCGGTTGAGGCCGTGCATCTCGCCGGCGAAGCGGACGATCTCGCGACCGCGGAGGAAGTCGTAGAAGGAGGGTTCGTCGGGGAGGTAGCCGATGCGGGCCTTGGCGGCGACGCCGTCGCGGAACGCATCGAGCCCGCATACCCGGACCGTTCCGGCCGTCGGCTGGAGCATCCCCATCAACAGTTTGATGGTGGTGGTCTTGCCGGCTCCGTTAGGGCCGAGCAGGGCGAACAGGGACGGACGGGGAATCGACAGCGAGAGGCCGTCGACTGCGGTGAACCCGCCGTAACGCTTCACGAGATCGTGGATTTCCACGACGAGGCCGGACATGGGACGGTTTCCGATGCGATGGGAAGGGCCGCGGTGCGGCACGAATGTTTGAGGTCTCTTCCAGCGAAACTCCAGTCAATGTGTTACAGGACGGTCTCGCGCCTGCGTGATATTTCTCGTGACAACGCCTTTGTCCCATCGGAGATGTGTCCGCCATGGTGTGCATTCCGTCCATCGTCGACGCCCGGCCGCGAACGGGCAAGATCATCTCCGGACCGCCGTGGTCATGCTCGCCGTGAATGCATTGACGGGTTGATCGCCACGAACAGCAGACACCCCGTCCCGTACAGGATGGACCCGCTGTCCTCCGCACGACGCGCGAGAGTTGCCTCCGCGGCGGCCAATGTGGTCTACTCGCTGTTCAGGCGCCTCTTCACCCGGAACGGTGCCCAGCCCTCGGTTCGCTCGCTCTCCGCGATTGAGTCGCCATGATCGCTTCCGCTTTCCGTCGTGCCGCCCAGACCGGCCTGATCGCATTGCTGGTGATGGCCGCTGGGAGTCCCGCCCGGTCGCAGGCTCCCGAGCGGTTGAAGTTCAATCGCGACGTCCGGCCGATCCTGTCCGAGCATTGCTACGCCTGCCACGGCCCCGACAAGAACCAGCGGAAGGCCGACCTGCGGCTCGATGACCGGGCCGCGGCCCTTGACGCCAAGGCCTTCGTCCCCGGCAAGGCCGCCGACAGCGAGCTGGTCAAGCGGATCCTCAGCGACGACGCCGACACGCGGATGCCGCCGGCCGAAGCCAATAAGCCGCTCAGCGCCGCCCAGAAGGACACCCTGAAACGCTGGGTCAGCGAAGGGGCCGAATACGAGGGCCATTGGGCCTACGTTCCCCCCACGCGTCCCATCATCCCCGCGGACAAATCGGCCGTCGACTTCCTCCTCGAACGCGAACTTCAGAAGCACGGGCTCGCCTTTTCCCCCGAGGCCGATCGCCGCACCCTCGCCCGCCGCCTTTCTTTTGATCTCACAGGCCTCCCACCCACCGCCGCCGAAGTCGACGCCTTCGCCAAAGACACCGCCCCGGACGCCTACGAAAAGCTCGTCGACCGCCTGATTGCCTCCCCGCACTACGGCGAACGCATGGCCCAAGTCTGGCTCGACGTCGTCCGCTTCGCCGACACCATCGGCTATCACTCGGACAATCCCCGCAACATCTGGCCCTACCGCGATTACGTCATTCGCTCGTTCCAGCAGAACAAGCCCTTCGATCAGTTCACTCGCGAGCAGATTGCGGGCGACCTGCTGCCGAACCCCACGCAGGAGACGCGAGTCGGCTCCGCATTCAATCGGCTTCTCCTCACGACCGAAGAAGGGGGCGCTCAAGCGAAGGACTACGAAGCCCGCATGCTGACCGACCGTGTCCGCGCCATCGGCACCGCCTGGCTGGGACTCACAATCGGCTGTTGCCAGTGCCACGACCACAAGTTCGACCCCACCACCACGCGCGACTTCTACGCGATGGGGGCCTTCTTCGCCGACATTCAGGAGCCGATCATCGGCCGCCGCGAAGACGGCATGCTCGTCCCCAACGAAAAGCAGCAGGCCGACCTCACGCGGATCGACGCCGAACTCGCCCGCGCCCAGCAGGACTACGACGCCCCGCACCCCGAGTTCGCCGACGCCCAGCTCAAGTGGGAGCAGACCGCCGCCGAGGACGTGCGGCGAGCGGCGCTGTGGACCGTCCTGAAGCCCGAGCGGGCGTGGGCCGAAGGAGACCGCCCGCTGAAGGTCGACGCCATCGGCGTGATAACGGCCGAAAAGAATCCTGCCAAAGGGGTCGACACCTATCGGCACGTCATCAAGACGGATGTCGAAGGGATCACGGGAGTCCGCGTCGAAGCCCTGGCCGACAAGTCGCTGCCGGGGGGCGGGCCGGGCCGGGCCGGCAATGGGAACTTCGTCCTCAGCGAAGTCGATCTCACTGCAGCGCTGATCGCCATCGATCTTGAGAAGGCCATCGTCCACGCCACCCACGCGCAGGAGAAGTTCCCGGCCTCCGCGGTCATCGACGGTGAAAACGAAAAGAACAACGGCTGGGCCATTTCGGGTGGCACGGGTCGCGATCAATCGCTGACGATCGAGCTGGAGAAGCCGATCCCGTTCAAAGGGGCCGACACCTCGCTCTTCTTCACGCTCATCCAGAACCACGGCGACAACCACGTCCTTGGCAGATACCGTCTGCTGATGACGAAGCAGCCGAAGCCGCTCGTGCTCCCCAGTCAGCCGCTTCCGCCCGCCGAGGTCGCCGCCGTCCTGGCCGTGCCTCCCGCCCAGCGGAACGATGCTCAGAAGGAAGCGCTCAAGCGGCACTTCCGCGGCATCGCTCCCGAGTTCGCCGCACTGCGATCGAAGCTCGACGCGGCGAAGAAATCCAAGGCCGATCTGGAAGCCTCCATTCCGCGGTGCATCGTCTCGGTCTCGATGGCGACGCCGCGAACGGTGCGGATCCTCCCGCGCGGCAACTGGCTCGACGAAAGCGGACCCGTCATGCAACCGGGCCTCCCCGAGTTCCTGGCCGGAAAGCGAACCGAGACCGGAAAGCTGACCCGCCGCGACCTCGCCGAATTCCTTCTCGCCAAAGAGAACCCGCTGACCGCCCGCGTTTTCGTCAACCGGCTCTGGAAGCAGTTCTTCGGCATCGGCCTCACGAAGACGATGGACGACTTCGGCGCTCAGGGCGAGTGGCCGTCCAATCCCGAACTGCTCGACTGGCTGGCGGTCGAGTTCCGCGACACGTGGAACGTTCGCCGGATGGTCCGCACGCTCGTCCTCAGCCGCGCCTACCGTCAGTCCTCGACCGCCTCCAAAGAGGCGTTGGTCAAGGACCCGGACAACCGTCTGATCGCCCGCCAAAGCCGCTTTCGCCTCGATGCCGAACTCGTCCGCGACAACGCCCTCGCCATCTCCGGGCTGCTCGTCCGCACGATCGGCGGCCCGAGTGTCAAGCCATACCAGCCGGACGGATATTGGGAGAACCTCAACTTCCCCGCCCGCACCTGGGTTGCCGACGCCAACGAGAATCAGTACCGCCGCGGTCTCTACACCTGGTGGCAGCGTTCCTTCCCGCACCCCAGCCTCACCGCCTTCGACGCCCCGAGCCGCGAAGAGTGTGCGGCCGACCGTCCGCGGTCCAACATCCCGCAACAGGCGCTCGTTCTGCTCAACGATCCGAGCTATGTCGAAGCCTCGCGGGCCTTCGCCGCCCGCATCATGAAGGAAGGGGGCGCCGACACGGACGCCCGCCTGAAGTGGGCCTGGCAGCAAGCCCTGCAGCGCGATCCCCGGGCCGACGAACTCGCCACGGTGAAGCTCGTCCTCGAAAAGCACCAGGTCCACTACATGGCGAACCCGCAGGAAGCCGACGCGGTGCTCAAGATCGGCATCGCCCCGCGCCCGGCCGATGTCTCGGCCGTGCAACTCGCCGCCTGGACCAGCGCCGCCCGCATCCTGCTCAACCTGCACGAAACGATCACGCGGAATTGATTCGCATTTTTCGCTGCCGTGTCGCATGTTCCGACGGAGTGGCTTCGTCGCCTCTCGAAGATGCAGTCAATGCGAGTTTCTAAAGCGGAGAGATCGGCCTGGGCTCGGTGGAGCCGGAAGACGCAAGAGATCTGAATAAGGAACCCAGGAAGGCAGGAAAAAGCCGAGGAAATGCAGCAGGGATTGTGGACTGGTCTGTATCGAAGTCATTCCGCTTTCTCTTTGTTCCCTTCATTGTTTCCTGCCTTCCTGGGTTCCTTATTCAATCCTTTTCCTGATTGTGTCTTTGGCATCTGATCAGGAAAGCACAGATGCGGATGCAGAGAAGGCATGGCAGGACGGCACCGCTTCCGCATGCATGCCATTCCTCCCCAGTTGAGTTCGCCCACATCCCCGCTCGACATCGACTCGGCTCACGCCGCGCCGCAACAATTCGTTCCCGCTCCCTTCCCGCACGGCCTCCCGCGCCGGATGATGGCCGCATCTTTCCGCGAGAGAACTTCGGGAGACGGGCGATGCGGCGGACGAAGCTGGGAATCACGACGGGTCTGGCGGCCATAATCCTTCTGGCGGCGCACACGCTCGCAGCCGACGACGCGAAACCGACGAAGCCGGCCGAGTCGAAGCCCGGCACGCCGCGCGCTCCCGCCACGGTCGCCAACCTCGTGAAGCTCGAGCCGCCCAAGTGGCTGTGGGACAAAGCGACCACCGACGGCAAGGTGAGCGAGCGAGTCTGGTTCCGCAAGGAGTTCATGCAGCGGGGCGGCATCCCGTCGGCCCGCGTCTACCTCGCCTGCGATAACGAAGCGACCCTCTGGATCGACGGCGTCGAAGTCGTCACGCACTCCGGGTGGGGCGAAGCGGCCAGCAAGGACGTCACCGAGATCTTCAACAAGGAAGTCCCCGGCGACCGCCACGTCTTCGCGGTCGAAGGGAAAAACGTCGGGAACGACAACCCGGCGGGGATCTTCGTCAGCGTGGTGTTCGAGTCGGGCTGGCGCGACGCCTGGGCGATCGTCAGCGATGACTCATGGATCACCACGACGACGAAGCCGGCCGAGGGTTGGCAGCGGGTCGACTTCAAGGCGGAGGGATGGGCGAAGGCCGCAATCGTCGCGAAAGCCGGTGGCGATCCCTGGAAGCTGCCGGTCGAGAAGTTCTACGCCGCCGCGGGACTCAAAGCGCCCACGGCGACACCCCTCTCCGATCTGAAAATCGCCAAGGGCTTCGAAGTCGATCTCCTCTATTCGGTTCCCAAGGACAAGCAGGGTTCGTGGGTCAATCTCTGCGTCGACCCGAAGGGACGGCTCATCGTCAGCGACCAGTATGGCGGGCTCTATCGCGTCACGCTCGCGAAGGAGCTGAAGGCCGCTCCGACGATCGAGAAGATTCCCGTCGATCTCGGCGAAGCCCAGGGGCTGCTGTGGGCGTTCGACAGCCTCTACGTCGTCGTCAACAAGGGGCAGAAGTACGACAGCGGCCTCTATCGAGTCACCGACACCAACGGCGACGACACGCTGGACCGAATCGAAAAGCTGAAGGACATGGAAGGGGTCGGCGAGCACGGCCCGCACGCGGTGCTGCTCACACCGGACGGGAAAGACCTGTTCATCGTGTGCGGGAACAGCACGAAGCCGATCGACGTCGAAACGTCGCGCGTCCCTCTCCTCTACGACGAAGACCAGTTGATGCCGCGGATCTACGGCCGGGGCTTCATGAAGGGCGTCCCACCCCCCGCAGGCTGCATCTATAAGGTCGACCGGGACGGCAAGCACTGGGAGCGCGTCACGAGCGGTTTCCGCAATCAGTTCGATGCGGCGGTGAATGCCGACGGCGAGCTCTTCACGTACGACGCCGACATGGAGTGGGACTTCAACACCCCGTGGTATCGCCCGACGCGGGTCTGCCACGTCGTCAGCGGCGTCGACTACGGCTGGCGCAACGGCAGCGCCAAGTGGCCCGTCCACTACGCTGATACCGTGCCTCCGGTGGTCAACGTCGGCCCCGGTTCACCCACGGGAGTCTGCTTCGGCTATGGGGCCAAATTCCCCGCGAAGTATCAGAACGCTCTCTACCTGTGCGACTGGAGCTACGGGAAGCTCTACGCCGCTCACCTCTCGCCGAAGGGATCGAGCTACGAGGCGACTCTCGAAGAGTTCGTGACGGGCACCCCGCTGCCGCTGACCGACGTCGTCATTCACCCCGATGGGGCGATGTACTTCGCCATCGGCGGCCGCAAGGTGCAGTCTGGGCTCTATCGCGTCCGCTACACCGGCCCCGATTCGACCGCCCCGGCCATCGCAAAAAGCAGCGGTGCTGAAGCCCGCGCCGCCCGCCGCAAACTCGAATCGTTCCACGAGAAAGCCGACCCCGCGGCCATCGATGCGGCGTGGCCGCAACTGAAGAGCACCGACCGCTTCCTCCGGACCGCCGCCCGCACCGCCATCGAGCACCAGCCCGCCGACCAATGGCAGGACCGCGCGCTCGCCGAGACCGATCCTCAGGCCTCGTTGGCTGCGCTGCTGGCCCTCGTCCGCACCGTTCCGCGAACCTTCAAGCCGACCGGCCCCGAACTCGACACCCCCACGCCGACGTTCCCCGCCGAAAAGCCCGAGCATCATCCGCTGCAATCGAAAATCCTCGCCGCCCTCGATCGTCTCGACTGGGACAAGCTCAGCTACGAACAGCGGAGCGAGTTCCTGCGGGTGACGACGCTGGTCCTCTACCGCCTCGGAACGCCCGACGAACCGACCCGCACGCGGCTCATCGCGCGGCTCGATCCCCTCTGCCCGGCGAAGGGTCGCGAGCACAATGTGATGCTGGTCGAAATGCTCTGCTGGCTGCAGGCTCCCTCGGCGGCCACCAAAGGCGTCGCGCTGCTGTCGCAGGCCCGCACCCAGGAAGAGCAGATCGACTTCGCCCGCTCGCTCCGCTTCCTCACCGCTGGCTGGACCACCGACACCCGCCGCGCCTACGTGGAATGGTTCATCAAGGGGCTTTCCTACAAGGGGGGAGCGAACTTCGCCCAGTTCATG
This sequence comes from Planctomycetaceae bacterium, assembly GCA_020850695.1. Classification (GTDB taxonomy): domain Bacteria; phylum Planctomycetota; class Planctomycetia; order Planctomycetales; family Planctomycetaceae; genus JADZEF01. Next base: position 22,163 of record JADZEF010000065.1, read on the forward strand.
CAGGAGTTGAAGGGCGACGCGGTAGCCCGCCTCCCTGAGGCCGACCGTAAGGCCCTCGACGAGATCATCAACGCCCCCATTCCCGCCCAGGTCAATCCGATCGCCGTGAAGCCGCGGCCGTTCGTCAAGGAATGGAAGATGGACGAGCTGACGGTCCTCCTCGACACGAAGCTCAAGCAGCGCGATTTCGACAAGGGGCGCGAGATGTTCGCCG
>JADZEF010000066.1 GCA_020850695.1 Planctomycetaceae bacterium
ATTCCGGCGCACGATCTGGTTCCGGGCGGCCGCGAGAACCTCCCGGGTCCGCTTCTTGCCGGCCGCGGTGCCGGCATTCCGGCGGGCCCGGCGCGAAGCGGCGCGGTTGGTCAGCTGCGAGCCGGACAGCGTCTTCGGGGCGGCATTGCGGCGAAGCTGCCGCTCTCCGGTCAGAAGATTGTTCTCACCGAGGCGGCGTCGGATCGTTTTCGCGCTCGTGGCGCGGCCGATGATCTTCTTGGCGCGCTGCACTCGTCCCCGGGAGACCCGGGACGATCCCGTGGTCTTGTTCCCCTCGTAATTCGCTTGCCGGCGCGGTCGGCCGCTGAGGGAGACGCGGTCCGCGGCGTCATCGTGATAGTTCAGAGCCTGGCACATGGTTTCACTTGCTCCCGTCGGCGCATCAAAAAACGGCGATCCTCGTGTGAGGAGATCGCCGTTGAGAATGGGGCAAGTGGGACGGTTGGCAAGAGGCTGTCAGGCGAATTCGAGCATGTCGGGATCGGCTTGGAACTTCCAGAGGTTCAGTTTGCCGTTCGTCGGGATCGGCTTTCGCAGGAGACGCGAATTGTCGACGAGCCAGCAGAACGGGCCGGACATGAAGACCCCGGCCTGGAGTTCGTCGATACCGTCGAGACGCTGTCGGATCGGCAGGTGACGTTCAAGCCAGCCATCCTGCTCCGAGGGTCGCAGGCAGCGCTTTACTTCCTTCGGGATCGCTCTGGCGTTCGGAGCGAGCATCAGCGCCAGTTCGAGGTTGTCGAAGTCCACGATGTCCCACAGGTCGACGCAGCCAATGATGGCGCCGGTGACGCGGGAGGCGGGATCGTCCCAGAGTTGGAGGATCCCGGCGGAGACGTCCGGCGTGAACTGCTCATCAAGCTGCGCCATCGTCGGCCGCCGATCGAGCGAACTGGAGTGAATCCAGAGTTGGCCGCGGTGTGGCGTCTGCCACGTCCGGTTCTCGACAAACTTCCGGCGGCCTGGTCGCGCGTCGAAGAACGACCCGGCGTGCGGCTGACGGACTGATAGGACGCGGAGTTCGGTTTGTTGCGCGGTGGCGGTCGTCATTCGGACGGTTCTCTCTGTTTGATGTCTCGCCTCGCAGCATCCATGAGATGCGAACGAATCCAGACGGATAGCGGCATTGAACGGATAGCCGCCGCTCGGTCGAACAGGTCGCGCTCCTCATCCGTCAGACGCAACGTCGTGACATTTTCACGCTTTACGTCCTTCGGTGGACGTCCCCTAGCCACCTTCTCCGTCTGCATTTTGGCCGCCTTTTTCCTGGCCACGATCTCGACTCCGCTGAGCGTAATAAGGCCATCGGACTCCTGAAATAGATGTTTTATGGATTTTTTTCGTATTACGCAAGTTGTTGTCACGGTTGGCGTTCTGCGGCCAGTTGCGACCTATTTTTTGTATGTCTTCAAAATATTCACAAAATGCGATTGACGAACGGCCGACAGAACACAATTATGTATTACGTAAACAACACACAAACGAACAAAGCCGCAGCGGATCACTACTCCGCTGCGGCCTCTAACCTCCCCCGGTGCTACAGGAAAGGCTGGTCGATCATGGCTCACGAAATCTCCACGGTCAACGGGACTGCCGAAGCGTTCTTCGCTCTCAAACCGGCCTGGCATGGCCTCGGCGCTGTCCTGGACCACGTGCCGACGTCTGAGGAAGCGATTCAGGCCGCTCACCTTGACTGGCGCGTTGCGAAGGTTCCGCTCAAGACGGATGAAGGGACCGACGTGGCCGACCACTTTGCCACGGTTCGCCGCGACACCGGCGCTGTGCTCGGCGTCGTCTCCGGAAAGTACAGCATCGTGCAGAACCGCGAGGCGTTCAGCTTCCTCGACTCGCTCCTGCAGGACGGATTGATGCGGTACGAATCCGCCGGCGCTCTCCGTGGCGGCCGCGTCGTGTGGCTCCTGGCTCGCCTGCCGTCGGTGGACACGATCGCTCCCGGTGACAACACCTTCCGCTACGTGCTGTTCTCCACGTCGCACGATGGGACCGCCTCGATCCATGCCGTGCCGACGTCCGTGCGGGTCGTGTGCGCCAACACGCTCCGGATCGCTACCGCAAAGGATGTCGGCTTCCGCCACACCGGCGACGTCAAAACGAAGATGGATTTCGCTCGGAAGTACCTCAGCCAGTTTGACTCCGCCTTCACGCTCTTCCGCGATAAGGCCCAGACGCTCGCCACCCGCCGTTTCTCAGTTGACCAGTCGAAGGAATACATCGCCGCTCTGTTCCCCGAAGTGAAGGACCGCGGCCGGTCGCAGTCGATTCGTGACCGCAAGGTGAACGACGTCCGCAAGGCCTTCCGCGCCGACCGCCAGAACATCGCGAGCATCAAAGGGACCTGGTGGTCGCTGTTCAACGCGGTGACGGAATCGATCGACCATACCGACCGTGGCTTCCGCGGTGCTGACCGCCGCGCCAAGGCCGAAAGCAAGATGCTCTCGAACCTGGACGGACAGGGAGCGGACTTCAAAGCGAAGGCCTTCGAGCTCGCATTGTCGATGTCGACCTGACGGACGCCGGATGCAGCTCGACTTCCTGCTATCCCCGCTGGCCGACGCGGCGGGGAGTGTTGGACGCCGACCGTTCAAGCCGTCACTGGTCACTCTGAAATGCGTCATCGGCCCGGACGACGACGGCAAGCCGTGTCTGACGATCATGCTCCCCAATCAGGACTGTGATGCCATGGACCGCGAAACCAAGGCGAAACGCATTGCCTATCTGAAAGACCTGATCCGTCGCCACGAGTCGGAATACCCGCGCATCGTCGATTGCGTAGTCAACGGTCGCACCATCGCGACCGCACAAGAAATCAAGCTGACGTGCATCTGCATCATCAGCGAGGCCCGCGCCAAGCTGGCCAAACTCGACCGCCGATATTCCGTCTGAGGCCGCCACGATGCCGACCCCCACTCAATACACCGTCGGCCAATCGCTCATCGTCATCGACGGTCTGCTGCGTGGCTACGTCGGCGTGGTCCAGATGGTGCTTCCCAGCGGCCCGGAACCGCAGTACCTCGTCGCCGCGACAAACGACTCCCGCTGCCTCTTCAGCGAATCCCGCTGCCGTCCCTATTCCCCCGAGCTGCAGGCGCAGCTCCAGCACAACGAAAGGTCTCAGCCATGTCCACCCGCATCTACGCTCAGAACTTCGACAGCATCTTCGGCCGCGAAGACAAGACCGTCGCGAAGACGTCAGCCAAGGTGAAGCGGACGGCGAGGAAGCCGCGGACCCGGAAGCCGCTTTCGTGCGAGCCGGCCGCGCCGAAGCCGCAGAAAGTCGGATCGACGCCGGATGAATCCATCGCCTACCGCGTCTTGCACCTGGTCCAGCAGCACGAAGACAAGCGGGCCGCGGCCAAGGAGCTTTACGCCGAAGCGGAGCGACTGGAGATGCAGATTCAGGACCTGATCGGAATCGAGAAGTCGATCGCTCTCCCGGACGGCCGCACCGCTCGAATCGTCGACAACTTCCGCGACAAGCACGGCCAGCCAAAACGGACTGCCTACCGCGTGTGCGGAGTCAGCCTGACCGAGCTCGCCGTGAAGTGACCAGCCCGGCCGAATGCTCCCCGCCACCCCTGCGGTGCCGATGGCCGCAGGGAGACCGGAGCGCATTCCCATTCCTGGAGATTGATCATGTCTCACGCACCGAACATCACAGCAGACGCCGATTTTCGCACCAGCAACGGTCACGACGTGCTGTTTATGCACAGCGGGGCCGAGGTCGTCGCCACGCTCTGGCTGACTGGAGTCGATCGCGGGTTGTCGATTGACGATCAGCGAACGGAAACGATGGCAACGGCTCGACTCTTTGAGGCCGCACCGGATCTCCTGAAGGCGTGCTTTGCAATTCGCGAACGGATCCGCTGCGGAGGAAGTGACCAGAACACCCTGGACAAACTCGATGCCGCCATCGCCAAGGCCACCCGCACCGCCTGAGTCCCGTTCCCCACAGCGACCCCACAGCCTTCCCCCTTCGACCCACAGAGGCCAACCCATGCAATCCGTCCGCATCATCCCGCCGGCCGAACGCTCCGAGCCGCACGAAGCTCCGCAAAGCGCACGCATGAGCGAAGCCGGGCGCCGCGAGTCCGAGCTGCGCGTCACCTTCCAGCGGGAGATTCAAAAGCTCCGAGCCAAACTCCACCGCGCCACCCATCGCCTTCGCGTGGCTCGGGCCCGGCTGGCCGATCGTCCCGAGGCCCTGGAAGCGATCAAGGCGATTCCGAACCCTCTGAGGTCGAAGCATCGCCGCAAGGACTCCTGACGATTCCCGGACGCACCGCGACCCCCGATCAGCCTCACCAGCCGATCGGGGGTCGTTTCGTTTCAGTCGTCAGATCCGTCGTCCTCGAGCTCATACCACCGCCAGCGGCCTGGCGGCAGACTTTCACGGCGGGAGAGATCTTTCGTGCGGCATCCGCGCCTCACGGCTTCCGTGTGCGGCGACCACTTCGCTCGTTCCGCTGCGCAGCGCTGCCGGATCTCTTCCTGCGTCGGATCGCCTGGCATCCGATCGAACTCCCTTGGATCGATCGCCACGGAACGCGCTCTCCCCACTCCCCCAAGCAAGCATCCCACCGCCGCCCTCCCCCTTGTGCTGATTCACCCTTTACCGATGGTCCGCGACTCCCACAGCCGCGGCCCGGTTGGCCCCGTCTTCCATCCTCACCCTGGTTCAGCGTCGCACTCACCCAGCCTCATCCCTCGGGGTATAGATGCGGAGTCACTGCTGGATGACGGTTCGCCACGAACCGAACGGCCCGAACGGTCCTTTCGAGCGATCGAAGCCACCGTTGGCGATGCATTCAAGGTTGCGTGCGGCCTTCGCTTCCTGGCTCTTGTTCGTGCCGTTCGGCGACCGCTTTCGCTTCGGCTTGCAGAACGATGCGTCAGCGGTGTCGAATTCGAGATCGGCGTTCATGGTGTCACCGACCCCGAAATGCCAGCATCGCCAGCCATCCGCACAGCCACGCCAGCACAGGGCAGGCGTAAACCTCGATCGCCAGATAGTCGCGAACACTCGGCGACTGCTGGTAATGAGCGAGTGCGACATCCCACATATCCGGCGTGGTAAAGAGCACCACGAACCATCCATGCAGGGCGAACGTGCCGGCGAGAACGGCGAGGCACGCGGCGACGAACGCCATCGCCATTCCGCAGTAGTAGTCGAGATTGGAGAACATGCTCATTCCTTCGACTTCGTTGCGAATCCGCCCTCACCCTGCTGCGTCGAGAGATCCTTATCCTGGCCCTCGACAGTCACTCGCCCCAACACGCGGCCGAGCGATGTCGACTTGCCGATGTCATCGTGAATCGGAATCTCGATCATGCACCGCTGATGCTTGCTCGTGAGCTTGATCAGGTTCGCCTTCGACTTCGTTCCCGGTTCGCCCGACTTCAGTTCTGGAGCCCAGCAGTCGATGAGTCGGACGCGAGCGGAGAACTCGAACGAAACGGAGAGCGTGTCGCCGTCGTGAACCTCGTTGATCACGGCCGGCACACGGATCACTGGAGCCGCTGGTGGCTTCGGCTTTCGCGTGTCGGCATCGGCACGAACCCACAGCCCGAACGCGATCAACGCCCCCGCGACGATCGACAACGCATCGAGCTTCCATTCAGCAAGGCGTTTCATTTCGGCGGCACCAGTTCGAGCCAGTAAGTGCTTTGCTTGATCGTTGGTTGCGGGCTGTCGGACGCCGTCGCAGCCGTTGCTGGTGCAGTCGTCTGCGTAGCCGGCTTGTTGAGCCAATGACTGACGACTGGAATCGCTGCCATTCCCGCCGCAATTCCTGCCCCGAGCGGCCCCGCAACAGCGAACGCCATCGCGACCTTCGCCAGCGACGATGCGACCGGCGGGGCGTGATGGTGAGTCACCGTCGTGGGGGAGTCGATCGCGATCACGTCGTCACCCGGTGCGGAGTCACTCGCCTTCGGGAACTCCGGCCCCAGCATCGTCCGTTGGTACGCCTTGTGGGCTTCCCTGCCGTTGCGAAGAACTTGTTGCAGGTCGTCCGTCATCACCGCGTCCTGTGCCATACGGAGCTTGCCCGCTTGCTGTAGCAGATTGGCGATCCACTGCACGGGAATACTCCTCTTCACAGAACGCATCGAATGACCCGTCAAGGAATGCCTTCCTCATTCGGGTCATTCGATCTTCGGGCGACTCGCTCATTGCTTCGCGGGCTGAGTGATGACGACGGGCTGATTCGCCGCGGCGTTGGCCTGGAGAATCTCACGGGCCTGGGCGCTCGTGCGAAGCTCCTGAGCGGCAGTGGCTTCCCGCATGCCGACTTCGCGGTCAGCACGGAGATGAGCCATGCGGGCCTGCTCCATTACGAAGGTTTGACCGACACCGATCTGGTGCAGGTCTTTTGCCGCCTGTCCGGCGAGCAGTGAGGCGGTCGTCTGGTCGATGAGATCGGGTGCGGGCATGACGGAATCCTTGGACTGAAACGGACGTGGAACTGGACACAGAATGCAGAGACGCACGGGATCACTCCGCTCGAATTCTCAGGCGGAGAGATCCCCGTGATGCGTCCCCAGGAACGATGACTTGCGACTGAATCGTGCGGCCGGACTGGTCGACGATCTCGACTGGAATCTCCGGGAAGCGACGCGATTCGAGATTGCCGATGCGGGCGTTGATTGAGTCGAGCGTTGACTGATCGACGCCGGCCCCGTCTCGACCTGCCGGACCTTGCGGCCCCGGTTCACCCGGCGGGCCTTGCTTGCCGCCATTGACCCGCAATGCGGAGATCGCCAACTCAATGCGGGCGACGTCATCCTTGATTTCGGATACAGAGCGACGCAGTTCCGAGTCGTCGGGCGACTGAACAGGCGGCGTCGCCACTGGCGGAGATTCAGGCGGTCCGGCAACCGGAGATTTTCCCCAGCCTGGATATCCCGGCTGCTGCGGGACGGGCGGTTGCGGGTAGACCGGATACATTGGCCGCGGGCAACCCCACGGACCACAGCCTGCCTGCATCCCGACGCCGATGTATGCGGATTGGTTCGCCGCCTTGCCGCCCGGCAGGAGCCCCCACGCTTTGAGCGTCGCCTGAATCGTTTCGGCGTTCGTGCAGAGTGCCGGCCCGCTTTCCCCTTCGACTGGACCGTGCGTCAGAATGCCGACGACAGTTCGGCCAGAGATGATCGGACCGCCGCTGATACCCTTCGCCCCGCTCGTGCTCAATGCGACGTAGCCACGGTCGTGACTCACGATCTCTGTCGGGATGACTCTAAGCTCTCCGCCACGGGCAAACCCGCAGAGATTGACGCGACCGCCGATGGCGGGCGAACGAGTGCCGAGATCGTAGGTTCGTTGCGGCTTGTATCCGGGAAGCTCAACGAAAGCGAAGTCGCGGCCCGGCCCTTCAGCACTCCACGCGAGAGCCTTGCCCCGCATCCATCGCCCTTCGGGGGCGAGGTAGACCGTGCCGTCACGGGCGACGACATGGCCGGCGGTCAGGAAGATTCCACCGTCTTCCTTTTCCGTCATGCCGACGCAGACGGCGGAGCCTCGTCCACCCTGTCCGTCCCACGTCTGACAGACCTGAGCGTTGGCGATGCTGCCGAGACACAGCACGATCGCGAGTGAATATGCCCACCTCATTCCGCACGCTCCTGAATTGATTCGACAGACGACATCGCACGGCCCCAGGCGTCGGCCACAACCGACAGCACGATCAGCGTCGTGAAGACGCCACCCGCGAAGCCGGCCGCAACCCCGATCCCCACCCAGAACGCCATGCGTCAATCCTTCATTCGCGACACAACGGCGGTGCGAAGCTCGTGCATCGTCTGGCGCATTTCGCCGATCGCTTCGATGAAACGATCCTTTGTGTCAGTCGCCGCTTCGTGTGCGGAGTCGGAAATCTTCTGCACTCGATCCGCAGCTTCCTTTCGCTCCACCGTCGCATCGAGAACGATCTTCGCGATGATTTCGCGATCAACATTGCGGTTTTCGTTCTCGCTCTTTCGTGCTTCCGCGAGATGCTTCAGGAACACCGAGACAACGAACGCGAGAACGCACAAGGCCGGCACTTGCTTGGCCGCTTCCTTGAGGAAGTCCCATTCGCCCATGAGAGTGATTCTCCAGTGAGTATTGGCGCTCCCACCGGAGCCTGTGATGCGACTTGCAAATGCGAGCGAAATGGCAGCGGCGAGACTCGAACTCGCGATCTTCTGGTTATGAGCCAGACGGGATGACCACCTTCCCCACGCTGCGTCAAAGCCAGCCACCCAAGGCGACCGGCTGAGGCTCGATTTTCTCGAAACCTGGTGATTTCAGTTGGCTGCGGTCAGCGACTCGACAACTGCTTGAGGTCCAGCCGAACGTCGAACACCGTCCCACCCGAGTAGTGCGGACTGGTGACGATCTGGCGTTGCGGAGCTTTCAGCGCGTCGTGCCGGATGCGGGTCCATGTCAGCAGAGCGGACCGCAACTGGTCATTCGAGACCGCTTCGACAACCTGGTCGACGGCCTGGAATCTCGTGTTGTCGGGGCAGTCGCTCAGGTAGTTGGCCCTCAGGAGCACGGTCCCTGCGGCATGGTCGCTCTTGATGCCGATCACCAGCGTGGACCGGTCCGTGGCGGCCGTCGCCCCTTCGAAGTTGTCGGCGATCAGTTTGGCCTCGGGCGTCAGCGCGGGCAGCGCGCCGGTCAGCGTCGGCTCGCCGGAGACGATTACGAGGTTGCTCAGCGTCGGCAGTTCGGCTTCGGCGGGATCGGGCGGGCCGGCGTGCGAGAGCAGCGGTAGCATCAGGACGCAGGCGAGAGCGGTGAGACGAGTGAGGCGGTTCAGCATGGGCGACTCCTACAACCAGTGACAGAGGATCGAGAAGGGGCGAGCGAAAATGAAAAAGGGCGCAGTCGGGGTTGGGTTCCCAACTGCGCCCTTCGAATTTCGCTGGTGTCACGACGAGTGATCAGCTCGCCGCGTCGCCCAAGTTGCTCAGTCAAGAGTATCGATCCCCACGACGGAATCGAGATGAGACTGGATCGTTTCTGGTGATAATTCCGGTTTGGGCGCTACCGGTAGCGCCCTACCCGATGTGAGTGATCTTCTCCTCACCCCAGAAGCGGAGTTTGCAGCCTCGGCACTCCCGCCGGCGACGGATCGAATCGATGCCGCGCCGAGTTCGGAGAACGCGGAACTGTCGCTTCTTGCACCTTGGGCACGACAGGCCTTTTTCGGGGCGCGGTTTCGGCGTCTCCGTGATCATTCTGTCGCTCCGTCGATTCGTCTCGTGGTCAGGTCAGGCGACGATCGCCTTGAATTCCTCGTTCAGTTCGTCGATCACATCGAAGGGCGGGTCTATTGACGGATCGTGGTTCTCGGGCTGGCCCCAGCCATCATCCCAAGGCGGGATCTCGGTCCCTTCCACCTTGCGATAGGTCGGGGTCACATAGATCACTCCCGGCGCTCGCTGGACGGTTCCGGTTGGCTTCGCGCCGAGAACCCTCTCAACCTCACGCTTCACGCCACCACGGGCCGCACCGGAGTCCAGGAGCCATACCAGGTATTGCCGCGGGATCGTCGCGATGCGTTGGCCCTTGTGCTTTCCGAAGGGCATGATGTCGTCGCTCATCTAATCGTCCTTCTCTGCGCGCTTCCCACCCTGCCTTTACGGTCGAGGCTCTACCCTCTTCCGCTTCTTCCGACTGTCGACTCTGAGCAAGATCTCAGGATGACACTCAATCGAGTTGCCTCGACCCCGCGTTGTCAGGTTGGGACATTGCGCGGATTTGATTGTCCCTCAGCCATCGGCACTGAGGCGTTGAGTGCGGCCCTGTCGGCGCGGGTGGTAAACGCCGGGTCAAGATCTCCGTACCTCTCGGCACGTCCCTGCGTCTCCTGCAACATCACGCCAAGCAGCCGAGCGGCGTGTCGAGTTCTCCGTTTTACGGCCGCAATTTCAGGAGATGCGTTCGACCTAGTTGGTTACAATGCAACAGGTTGGTTACACATGGCCTCGCGGGATTCGTGGTCCCACGGGGCCATTTCAATTTGCAGCCCGCTCCGCCGGCGACGAACCGGCCTGGTCCACCCAGGAGCGGTTCAGCCGTCAATCGTTCTCGGCGTCGTCGTTCACTTCACCACCATCAAAAACTGCCGCCCAATAGGACGCTCGCTTTTCGTTGATGTCCTTGGCCTCGAAGTGACTTGCGCCATACACCTTCGCCAGATCTTCCTTGAACTCCGACGCAACGCGGCGAATGTCTCCGTTGCTGTGCTCCATGTAGTAGACGGCCACTTCTCGGTACGTCTCGTTCTTCAGAAGATCGCCCGCAATGCCTTTGATCGACTGATACCCGGTGTCCAGCGCGACCTTGAGTTCGGACTCAAGTGCGCTCGCACTGAACCCTTTCGAACGAAAGAGTTGATCGCGGTACTTCCTCAGAATCCCGTCGATCTTCTCCAGCCTGCGTTCCGTCAGTTTCATGGCCCTGTACTCCAAGACGAGAAATCCACCAAACACCATTCGTGAGTCGAGGAGTCGAACCCCGAGCGGCCGCCGCCCTCACGCGAGAGTCAGCCCTTCTGTCGTCGCTTCTCTGCACGCTTGCGGCACTTTTCGCGGTTGTTGCAGCATCCGCCGTCACGCTCGACCTGCATCGCGCCAACTGGCTTGTTGAGTCCACATAGCGGGCACTTGGCTCTTGGCATCAGCGCCCACCGCGGTCCGCCGCCGTTGTTCGTTCCCGTCCTACCCATTGGTTTCAAGCCTCCCACCCGGCACATACCGGAACTCGATGCGTGTCACGACGGCTTCGCGGCCACAATCCCCGTGAGACGCTGAAAACATCTCGACGAAGTCCGCTGGCGCCATGCCAGGGAAACCTTCCCGCACGACTTCCACCGCCCCGTAGGGCCCGGTCATCTCGCACAGCCGCTCGTGCCGGACGTTGATCACGCAGATCACCGCCAGCGGTTCCATCCGCTCGCCCTTCCGAAGGCCCTGACACTTCACGACGGCGCGGAGCAGCGTTCCGGGCTTCAGGTCGGCCCAGCCAATGCGGCGCGTGACCGTCTTCGTGCAGTTCCGCACCTGGTCGGTCGTCAGCATGAAGGACATGGATCTCACTGGCGCACTCCAATTGCCCACACGAGCCAGAGAATCAGCCCAGCAGTGATAAACATCGTGGCAAGGAAGAAGAGCGGGTTGTTCTGGTCGTCTCGCCAATTCATCGCGTCGGCGCTCCTTCCTTCCACAAGCTCGGTTCGAGGTCGTATCCCAGGTACAGCGGGTGGCCCGGCTCGCCGCTGTCGTTCACCTTCAACGCGTGAAGCCGGCAGTGCTGCAGCAGCTCGAGCACGTGGCGGGAGCGGCCGCGGTGACTGCCGGGCTCGCCCCACCCGCATACGACCATCCGGGACTGATCGACCGCCTCAAGGATGTACCGATCGTTGTCGGCCCCCACGGGCTCATCAGCGGCGAGCATCCCGGCCGGGTCAGTCGAGCGCCACGCGAAGAGGTTGACGACCAGCATCGAGCGGAAGCCCATCGTGCGGGCCCGGACCGAGCACCGTTTGACGGTCGGATCATCCTTCGACGCGTCGGCCGTCGACGGATTGAGCAGCAGGAACGTCACCGTGCCCTCGCCGGTCAGGTAATTCCGCCGGAGGAGATACCGGTATCGCTCGCAGTCTGAGAAAACGGCACTCACGCCAGCACCTCGGGAAAGAGGAGTTCGGTTGCGGCCACGCGGCCGGGGGATGGGTAGCGGATCAGTCCGAGACCGGAGAGGCGGCTCACGTCGTTCGCGAAGCTGGACGACCCAGGCGAGACCCCAGCTGCGCCGGCCAGTTCCTCTCGGGACAGTTCGCTCGGATGGGCGTTGATCACCGCGTCGAGCAGACGGATGTGCGCGGGCCGCAATGCTGGCGAGCGCCGCCAGGACGCATGCAGGTCCGAGATGCTCAGCGGCTCCGCTGGCGCGTCCGCGATCTCGAGACCAGCATCGGTGATCGCCATCGAGCCCGACCGCGGATACGTCACCAGTCCCAGCGACGACAGGCGGGACACGTCGTTTGCGAACGAGCTCGACTTCGGGGAGACGCCAGCAACCGCTGCGACGTTGTTGCGTGCTGGCTGATAGATGCCGACGGTCGCGAGCCAGGCGAGGGCGTTCAGGATCTTGCGGTGAGCGGGACGGAGTTCGGAATAATTTCCCGCATAATTCGCACCCGTTTTTGACACCGGTGGTGCAGTCCTCGGAGCTGCCTTGGGTTGCGGCTGCTTCGAAACGTGCCCGTTCGTCGTTGGAGCGGCTGTGGACAGCGGCGCGACCTTCGTCCCGGACAGCTTCTGGCCCCCCTGATCGATCTTTTCGCGAAGGCCGTCGGCCTCGCGAGCGATGCGGATGAGCGGCGCGTCCGCCTCGGCGAAGATCCTGCTGATCTCGCGGTAGGCTTCCCGGGCGCCCTCTTGCTTCGCCCGCTTCAGGGCCTCGGGATCAACGGCTGGCTGATCCTTCGCCTTCAGCTGTTTCTCGAGATCGGCGATCTTCTTCCGCAGCTCCTTCGGATCGTTCGATTTGGCCGCTTCGACGCTGGCCTGCATCTTCGCACCGAGCGCCTGCAGGTCGACCGCCGCCAGGTGCTTCGGCGTCTTCCGGCTCTCGCCCGCTTTCGGCGTCGCGCCGCTGTCGAATGTCTTACGCTTCCGGATCGTCACCTGTCGCATCTGCCCCAGCCACCCGGGGGACCAGAACCACGCCTCGCCGATCGGCAGGGACGGCAAGGTATCGGAGATGTGATCGAGGTCCGTCGGATCGGCATGGACGCCGACCCATTCCCGAATCGCGTCGATGTCCTTCGGATGGACCATTCGCAGCACGAACAGGCTCTCGCACTGCGTCAGGACATTCTTGTTGAGAACCGCCGGCCGCTGAGTAATCAGCGTCAGCCCGAGCCCGCGGATCCGCCCCTTCTTGCAGCAGTCTTCCATGGCGCCGCACAGCCGAGCCTCGTCGCCCATTACGCGTTGCGGAGCGAACGTGTCGGCCTCATCGACGATGATGTGCAGGGCCTCGCGGTTCAGGCGATAAAGCGTCTCGAGGAAGGCCGTCATGAACCGGTTGGCCTGCCCCTTCCGAAAAAGCGATAGGTCGATAATGGCCGGGAACCGGTTCTCAACAATCGACTGAGCGACGACTTCGCCCGCGTGCTCTTCAAGAGGCAGATCGCCGTGATCCCCGCCCAGGACGACAATCGGGAAGCCCGCTTTCTTCCCGTCGGCCGACGATCGCAGGCCCCAATGAGCGCCGGTCGGGTCGATGATCACCACAGGCTGGCCCGTCTGGAGCATCTCCTCGGCGATTACCGCAGCGGTGTAGGACTTGCCCGCGCCCCGCTTCGCCAGGATCGCGAACGTCTGCGTCACCGCGTCGGCCGGAAGCGACAGGTCTTTCGAAAGGCTGAGTTTCATGGGATGCTTAGAGTTCGACCGACATCTGGATTTCGGTCCACTCGATCCGAAGAGGACTTTTATGGACGACAACGCCCTGTACTACACACTAAGCACAATCGCCCAGACTATCGCGTCTGCCTTTGGCGTGATGGCGGCGTTTGCATTGTTCAAGACGCAGACTTTCGACTCGATTGAGGCATTGGCGAAGCTCACTGTGAGAGAGCTGGAGAGATTCGGAATGGACCCAGTGCAAGCTGTCCTCATCGCAAGACGAGAAGGATTCCAGGGAATTGACGCTCATCTAAAGCAGCTTGAAGAAGGCAACAACACCAAATATCAGAGGACGAACGACCTCATGATTGCGTGCTCGCGCCTAGCGAACATTCATCGGTTTAAGACTCACTTGCTCCGCCGTATTTGGAGGGCTGTGCACTGGGTCGCATGGAGCATCATGATCTGTCTTGTATGTCTTCCCTTGGTTCCTTTAGTTGCAAAGCACTGGATTCCCTATTGGCTGATGATTGTTACTGTATTGACTGTGGCGATGAATACGGTTTTCTTATTCATTCGCTTGATTCGTGATCTTGTTGATGACGACTCCTTTTTTCGGTCAGTTTCGATTGAAGATGCATCGGAGCGCAAAGACGGTTGGTGGTTTACTTCGCCTCAGCGGGATTGACCCTTGCGGCCCGTGCACAGATCGCTGCCTCGACCCGCCGCGACGAATAGTTCGCCCGAACAACCGCCGACACGACCTGCGGACACACCGAGTTTCCACAGCGTCCCACCTGCTCCGACTTCGTCGCCGGCTTCCCATTGAGCCCGACGTCGATCCGATACGAATCGGGGAAACCTTGCGCCCGGAACAACTCCCGCGGCGTCAGCATCCGCATGCCGATATCGACGATCTGGAAGGGCTCCCCGCCGACCAGGACGATTCCAAGAGCCAAGCGATCCTTGACGGTGATCGTCGGGCAGGGTGCCCCCATCCCACTCCACGTCGAGTTGCCGTAGTAGCCCATCAGAAACGCGCGGACCTCTGCAACGCGGGTCTGCACAACGGCGTGATGCGTCCCCTGGGAGACGATCGTCCGCAGCGGTTCGTCGACTGCGAACGCCTGCTTCCCGCCATGGTTGTTCTTGATGAGCGTCGCGGCGACGAGCTGGTTTTGAGTGCCGCGGGTCGTGATTGTCGGGAAGGGATGAAACGCAGGGATTCCAACCATGCCGCCGAAGTGCTTGGCGATGAATGCAGACACCAGGGCGTGCTTTCCGCCGCCGGCGACTGCTGTCCCGAGCGGCCGGTGAATGTCCAGGCATCGCGGTGACTGGCCCGGCCGTTCGCCGTAGCCCGTTTGCACCAACGTCGGAGCCAGCAAGGCGAACCGGTTCTCGGTCGTCTGGGTCGCGAGCGGCATATCGAGCGATCGCCCGCGGTGGCCGTCATCGCCCTCGCGCGGCCCGTAGTACGCGACCAGGGCAGGAGCGACGACAAGATTGCAGTCCTTTCGGCTCGCGGTGATCGTGTGCGTCGGGCTGTCGATCGAGCGGGTGAGTCCGCCATTCTGGAGGGCAGCAAGGTACGGAGCGACCAACGCCCGACGATCATCCTTCATGACGGTGCCAAAGGGTTGGTCCAACCGCACAGGCTTCGCGGAATAGACCGGGCCGCCGGCACCGACGACGTACGGAGTCACCAATCCGTAGCCATGCTTTTGAGTCACCGTCGACAGCGGCAAATCGAGCGGCTGGCCGCGGAAGTGCTTCCCGCCGTGCTGCATGTTGACGATGAAGGGATTCGGATTGTCGATCACATAGCGACGGATTCCCTCGGCGATCCGCTTCAGCGTCTTCTCTTTCAGCGGCCGTTGGACGACGACGCCAGCCGCCTTCGCTTCCTCGCGTGTGCAGAAGATCGACGGACAGGGCAGATCCCAGTCGATGATCTCCGCCGCGGTCCGCCACTTCTGCAGGTTGCATCGGTGGTATTTCTTCAGCCTCCGGGCGATCTCCTTTGGGCTGCCGTGCGTCTCGGCCGGCCAGACGATCGGCTCGCCGTCGCACCGGGCGATCAGGAAGAGACGCTTTCGTGTCGTCGGGCTCCCATAGTTGGACGCGACCAGGACCTTCCACTCGACCTTGTAGCGCAGTCCTTCGAGGATATGGAACTGCTCGATGTCTTCCCCGAGGTACTCCCGCATCTCGGCCACGATGTCCGGCTCGCTGTCGACGCCGCATTCCAGGGCCGCCGTGAAGGCGCGAAACGTCTCGCCCTTCCGCTCCTCGATGGGATTCCCCTTCTCGTCCAGCGGGGCCCACGTGACGAACTCTTCGACGTTCTCCAGGAAGATCACGCGCGGCCGGACGCGGGCGGCCCACCGGAGCACGATCCACGCGAGGGCCCGCATCTTCCCGTCTTTCGGCTTGTTTCCCTTCGCCTTCGAATGGTGCGTGCAATCCGGAGAGAACCATGCCGCGCCCACAGGTCGACCGTCGGTGACTTCCTCCGGGTCGACGTCCCACAGGTTTTCGCAGTAGTGGTGCGTCTCGGGATGGTTCGCCAAGTGCATCGCGATCGCCGCCTTGTCGTGATTGATCGCGACGTCTGGCGCGCGGCCGGTGGCCATCTTGATGCCGAGGGACGCCCCACCGCCGCCGGCAAAGCAATCGACGAAGATCTCCTCGCCGTTCCGCAGGGCGTCCTGCGTCTCATCGAACCACATCCAGCGTTGTCGGTACTGACGCACTTTGAGTTCCCTTCGATTGGCTTCAATAAAACTGGCGGTTTGCTCGTTCGATTCGATCGATCTATGCTGCAATGAGCTTTTTGATATCCGCCTACTTTCCGAGGAAGACGATGAACGTCCGCGACTGGATTGCCCGGCTCCAAAAGTTCAACGGGGATGAGCCAGTCGTGTTGACGTGCGAGGATGCGAACATTCGCGGTGAAGGACGGTTATTTCGACTGTTCGATATCGACGACATTCAAATCACAGAGGGGCAACTGGTTCGAGGTGACGACGGCATTCCCTCAGTCAAGATTGGTCGATCGAGCGACTCACAGTCCATTTGCGCAATTGATATCACCGCAGACTTCTAGGACTGATTCGCCGGGAATTGACGCACGCGGAGATCTGCGGGCCACTCGTCCCAGTCCCCACCCTTCGAGTCCTTCAACGTGACGATCGCCACGTCGTGGCCATTGCCTTGCCGGAAGGAGACTTCGCCCGGGAACTGGTCGATCGGGTCGATGGCGTTCTCCGCCCGGATGACGGCACCGAGCTGTTTCACGAAGCACGGCACGCCGGCGGCCGCACACTGTGCGACGATGTCACGAATCCAGGCGATGTCGCATGGCCGGGCTCCGTGGCCGCTCTCACCCCCGACGATGACCCAGCCGATCTGCGGTTCTTCGTGGAGCTTCGACTTTCGACGCCAGGCACCGTTGCGATCGCGCTCGATCGCCAGCCACTGTGCGAGATCCAACGGACCGAGCAGCGGCTCGCACGAAAGGAAGCGAACGGCCGCGGGGCACTGCACCAAGTGCGGGATCCGCTCGTCGGCCCGCTTCTGATCTTCGACGCTGGTACCCAGCCAAACGCACGGGAGTGGCCACGGACGGTCCGGAAACGCGTTCGCCAGCGTGTGCGAAACTCCGGCCGCCACAACCTGATGCCTGCTGAGGTGCCGAAGATTCAGCACGTCGGACGGCGCGAACTGTCCGTTCGCCGCCTTCGGCTTCCAATCGTCAGCGGCAGCCTGAAGTGCAGCGAGGTATCGCTCAGCGCGGTCGATCCGCTTCGTCAGGACCTGATGTGTGTGCTGCATACTGAGAGCCATCGCAGCGAAGCATTCATCGATCCAGGCATCCGGTACCCAATGACCGAACATGTCGGTCATGTCGCACCAGAACCACTTCGTTGGCTTCTTTCGCTTCGTGACCTCCCGAAGTTTTGTTGGATCCAAAAAGTGCTCGACTTGGTCGAAGTACTGCCCCCCGCCGAACGCCGGCATGTGAAAGCGCTTCTGAAAGTTTGAGCTGTAGCAGTTCGTGCAACCGCCGCTGATCTTCTCGCAATAATGGCCGACTGCTCCCGTCTCGCGATGCCGGGCGCGAAGGGGGTTGATCGACATGTCGGTCCACTCGATGGTTGTCTTTCCCATCACTTCCCCCCAAACAGAGACGGTTGCGGATCTGGAATCTTCTCAATCGTCACCAGTAGCTCGCCGCCCTTTTTCACTGTGCCGCGCTCGATCGTGATGCGGTCGATCAATCCGTCGTCGGTCCAGACGTCGCAGTGAGTGAGGGCATCCTCGGTGGCCTTGAGCAAGTTCGAGAGGTCCCTGGTTCGGCGGTCCGGGACGTTGGCCACGATGGTGACGGCGAGACGGCAATCCAGCGGCCGGATTCTTCCGAACCGGTGGAGAATGCGAGCCTCGACTGCGTTCTGAAACTCCTTGGCCCGCGCCGTCAGGTACGTGCTGACGAACGGCTTCCCCTGCCGCGGGAAGATGATTCGGTTGCCCCAGTAGTGGTTCGTCGACGGGGGCCAAGGAAGGGATATCGTCACGCTCATCACTTGCCAGCCGCTTCGAGGACTGTTGGAGCGTCATCCTCGGACGGAACGGGGTGCTCCTTCCGGAACGCGAGCAAGGCGTCGATCGTCTTCGTGATCCACTCCTCACCCATGCCCTTCACGTCGCGATGCCAGTATTCGTTCTCGCGCATCGCTTTTTCGAGATGGCCGATCGTCTTGCCGAACGCGGCAGCCAGTGATTCGGCCTTCTTCGCGGTCAGACCGTGCGGCACGAGAGACGCCATCGGCATCGCGGCGCCCTTGTCGCCTTTTACGACGGACGTCGTCGCCGGCCGATGCACGGTTGTCATGCGACCGCCGCGGCCGCGCTTCATGACGACGTCGCCGCCCTCGCCGTTTATCTGGGCCGCCGGGTTTTCCTTCGGCTTCGTGTGCTTGATCTTGTCGACCTCTTCGAGCTCCAGGAACTTCGCGCCACCACGGATCGGGCAGCGCTTGCACCCCGTTGCCTTCATCTTTTCGATGAGAGTGAGCTTGGCGGCGTCCCTCTTTTCCCTCGCCTTGATCGTGGCCGAGTAGTGCTTGTCGTAATCATCGGCCGCACTCTCCACCTCGGGCGGTATGCGGTCGCCGATCTCTCCGTCCCGATCTGCCAACACCTTTTGTCTCGCCATCATCAGCCTCCATTCGCCTCGGTTTTCGGTCCCGGCAACTCGCCGGCGACGCGTGTCTTCGTGTGTTGCACCAACTCCTGAATCTGCTTCCGTGCCGGCTTGTTCTTCGCTGGGGGGACGCCCATTACTGCCGCGGACTGGTCAGTGATCGCCGTTGTCGATGGCGGCGCGGGGAGCCCTTGCTTTGCCGTCCACCGGTAATCCGTCTCCATGATTCTCGGGTCGAACCGCATTCCGTTGTGCTGCTTGGCCCGAATGCATCCGCAGAGCACGCTGTCCGGAAGCAACTCGCCGGTGTCTCGTCGCCGCGCGGCCAGCAAGCCATTCGCACACTTCAGGGGGCAGGGCGGCGCTGCCTTGATCTGGGCCTTCAATTCTTCCTCGACAATCCGAGCCGCGCGCCCCGCGATCTCGGACGGCATCGGCATAAATCTGTCCTTCGCCGACCGGATGTATTCGTTGATAGCGGCGCTGAACACTTCGGGATGGAAGTCGCCGATGATGATGTACCAAGCGTCGATCAGATCCTGACTGACGGAGACGCAGCACACGGCGCACAGGCGGCGCAGCGGGCCCATCCAAGCAGGTTCAGAACGGGAGCTTGCTTTCATCGTCATGCTCGATCGCTGGGACTCGGGTCGCGGTCGTTTCGATCACTCTCGGCCGGTTTCCGCTTCGCTGATCGGGGGGCACCCATTCATCGAAGGCGGAGAGTTTGTCCCTCGGCTTGGCGCTGTTCCGCGGCCGCCAAGTCGATCGATCGTCTTCCCACTTCCTGGCGTTGAACCACGTGGCCGGATGCGGGATGAACTGAATCTCTTCGCCCTGCATCGCCTCGGCGTACTCTTCGACCGCCGCTTTGAGGTCGATGAAGGCGACGGTCTTCAATGCCTTGTCGATCGCCTTGACCGCCTGACCCTTGTTCGCCTTCCGCGGGTAGAGCTGCCAAAGCTGCTCGATATAGCGGTCCGTCTCGTCGACAGGCTTCGGGGTCAGTCGTCGCTTCTGCCCCTTCACAGCGGCGATGAATTTCCCCAGGAATTCGATGATCTTCGCGCGGTCCTTCGTCGGGTCGAGGTCGCACAGCTCCCGGCACTCGCGTTCGAGAGGGGCGACGGTCTCGAGAATGGATCCGACTTTGGCCGCGATGACATCAACCGGATTGCGAGGCGGGGCCGTCGCCGCTTGGACCGCCTGAAACGCTGGCTCAACCTTCCCGGTCCTCTCCATCTCTTCCGCCGCCGCTTTCACCTCGGGCGGGGCGTCCGGCTGTTCGGCAGCGGTGGCGACGACGTCGATTTTCCTCAGCTTCTCCGCCGAAGTGCCGACAGCAGCGGCGATTCGATCCCGTCGCTTTCGCGGTTTTTTGGGGGCTTCGGAAACTGTGCCTCGCTGAGGCACAGTTATTTCCGGTTCCTCGTCCTCAGCAGATTTCGGGGGCCGGCCGCCAGCCTTGCGCGGTTCAAGTTCTTCGAGCCGCTTGGCCATGGCTCGCATTTCGAGAGGCGTAAAATCCTTCCGCTCCGTGTTCTCGGCCATCTCCGCGCCCATGGCCTCGGTCGCTTCGTCCTTGTCGTCGAAGCGGGTGGCGCGGATCGTGTCCCAACCGGCGCGGACCGCCGCGTCCAGCCGGCGCTCGCCGAAGATCAGGTTGTTCTGGAGATCGATGCCGATCGGCTGAAGCTGGCCGTACTTCTCCATTGAGACCATGAGCGATGTCGTGTCGCCCAGGTCGCGGCGCGGCGCGTCTTTTACGATCACGTCGCGAACCGAAATGTCGATTGTCTCCGTCCCCATGACTCCATCCTTCGCTCCGTCGTCCGGCATCCGCCGGGAATCCGTCAGGTCCTGGGTCGACTCAGTTCGTCGCGTACGAAGGCCCATTGATCAGCAGGATCTCGGGGGCTTCTTTCGGCCTCGCCCCGCGTCCGTTCTGTGCGTGAAGGTGCTTCTGTCGCGTGTGATCGACGATGGTCCAGCCCTTGTAGAGCTCGCGAACCCGCTCCGTGTCGTAGTAGCTGACGACGATTCGAGCCTTCCGGTACCCGCGAAGGATTTCAGCGAGTTTGTCGTGGTCGTCGCCGAACATGCCGCCGCCGTGCTCGAACTCGTGCAGGTACTTCCCGCCGCGTCCGTTTTTGATCGCACCCTTCGATCGCGTCGTGTCGACGTACGGCGGATCCGCATAGATCGCGGTGGCTTCGCAGTCCTCGAATCGATCGAGAATCTTGAAGGCGTCCCGTTTCAGGATCACGACGTTCCGCAGACGCTGGTGCCATTGAGGAAGCGAGTCGACCGCATTCCGGAATCGGACCGTCGGCGAGCCCCCGCCCTTCGTCCAGCGGACGGCGATCTGATAGTCGAGGCGAGCGGTACCCGCGGTGCCGTTCCGGCCCATCCAGCACGCGAGGAAGTACCAATAGGCTCGCTCAACGTCACACACGTCGTCGTACGGCTTGTCGAGCCGCCGCCCAATGTCTCCGTCGCCGTCCAGCTTTTCGCGAGCACACTCGAGCAGATCTTCCGAGAACAGCGTCTTCTGCAGCCGGTCGTAGAGCATCTCGGCCGCGGTCTCGGACTGGATGACGCGAGCGAGGTTGATCAGGTCACCATGCAAGTCGTTGACCGTCTCCTTTTGTGACGGCTCTTTCGCCATCAAGACGGCCATCGACCCACAGAACGGCTCGAAATACTGGCCGTGCTTTCCGAGCTCACGCACGATCTCAGGGGCCATCGTTCGCTTCCCGCCGAACCACGGGGCGATTGCTTTGATTGCTGCTCCGTCCACATGCCACTCCGTTTGTCTCAGGCCACGTCATCAATGCTGTCTTCGATCTGCTGCGGCTCGGGGACCGTGCTTGGAGTCGCCATCAACTCCCCGAACGCGGTCGCCCACTCGTCGATGTCGGCCCGGATGAGCGCCACAGATCCCGCTTGGTCCGGCCTCGCCTGCTCGCACTGCTTGAGTTGCGAGATGAGAATTCCGAACGTTGCCTTGGTTTCGGTAATGAGCTTGGTCATGGCACCGCCTTCGTGTACGTCTTCCAGTCGATCCAGCCGTCCTCCGTCTGGAATCCCCACTCGCGACAGCGGCGTCCGATGAAGACGAGGGTCCAGGCGGGGCGCCCATCATTGAGCGTGATGCGATGCAGGTCCGTCGCTGCGTGGCGGATGATTGACAGGGGCGGTTTCCACGTGCGGCTCTCAACCCTGACCGGATTGTTCCGCAGTGGTAGTTGATAAAACCGCGCCGGCAGCTCCTCGAAGTACCCGCCCTTCAAAATCAGCGACACGAACGGCCACGGATGGTCATGGAGATGCCGGTCCGCGTCGTCTCGGAAGATCCGGTGAAAGAACACGCCGAACCATGGCGTTTCGATTAGACGCCAGCGGATCATGTACGGGTCAGCCTCGGGGCCGATGACGAACCGCTCGAAGAGTTTGAGCCAGCCGATCTTCACTTCTTCACTCCGTTTCCTGTCCACGCATCGAGATCGTGTTGCCACGCCTTTCCGCCGTCCCCTTGCCCCTTCACCGCCAGCCGCTTCCTCGCGTCCCCATTCCTCGCCGCTTCGGACAGTCTCGCGTTGATTGCGGCCAGGTCCCTCGATCGAGCGGCGATGAGGCGGTCATAGTCCTCTTTGCTCAACTGCCCCCGGTCGAGCATGTCCTTGGCGTAGTCGCTGGGCATCGGTCAGCTTTCGTCCGGAAAAGTGAACCACTCGATCTCCCCTCGCTTCACGTTCTCGCGGCCTTCGAGCGGGTTAGCCTCGCACCATTCCGGAGACGACAAGCAGCGATGCCAGCCGCCTTTTCCGTCGCAGATGTCGCACTCGACGTTGTCCTCTGGGTAGAGGCAGCAACAGCAGTCCTCGCCGCAATCGTGCCCCGTAAGGCCCTCGCCGCCGCAGTTGTGGCAGTCGACGTAGTCCATCGAAGAACCGCAGCGGGCGCACTGGCACTCAATCCGAAGATCGTGCGTGTACATTTCCGGCGATGGATGCGGGCCGATGAATGTCATGGATCAGTTCCGTTCGTTCGCGGTGCCGGCCGGTGGCGGGATGGAAGCCTCAGTTCGACCTCGCGGGGCCTGCCTAAAAGGTCCGACCCTTATCGCCACGCCGCACTCTTCGGCTTCTCCACCCGCCACCGATTCGCACGTCACAGGGTCTTACTCATCAAAAGGCAGGGCGCCGGGCACGACCCGGAAAAGACGCACGAAGAGCGGGCCAACGCCTCGCCGTCTCACCCCGCAGGGTCAGGCCGCACGCAGGTCAGCCAGGATTCGAGGAGCAATCGCCGCCGACAGACGACAGTCAGCCAGGGCGTCATGAGCGTCTCCGACGTCGATGCTGTAATAAGCCGCGATGTCGGTCAGCTTGCCGGATTCCGGAAGATCCGGCCGGACATGGGACAGCCACCGCCAAAGCTGGAGTGTGTCGAGCGCCCGGAAGTCGGCGGGGAAGAACTTTCCGAGTCGCTTGAACCCGGCCTCGATGCGCGGCAGGTCGAACGTGGAGACGTTGTGACCGCCGAGACGGCAGACCGTGTAGACAGTCCCGGTTCGCTTGCTGATCTTCTGGCAGTCCGCGTGAGCCTTCATGAAGCTGGCAAAGGCGTCGATTGCGTCTTGGGGCGTGACGGCTTCCCGCTCCCAGACTTCGGGGTTGAAGTGATTCATGGCGAGGGCGCCGGCGTCGGCGGACTGCTCGGCGAAACGGATCTTCCGCTCGAATCGGTCGATCTCGCTCCAGTTGGCGTCCACTGCGATCGCTGCGATCTGGATCGTGGGATGAGTCGGCAGCAGTCCGCCGGTTTCCGTGTCGAAGATGACGAGGGCCATGAGTGTGTCCGTGAGAGGTGAGAGAAAAGCGTGGCGAGCACCCGGTCGGCCAGACCCGCCACGCTCCGCGACCGGCTTACTTGCCGGGCTTCTTCCGCGTCTGCTGCTCGACTTCGGCGTGAATGCTCGCCCGCTGAGCGTCGATCGCCTGAGCGAGGGATTCCTGCTGATCGGGGCTCAGTTCGCCGCGTGCCGCTGCCTTGCTGACGTCGTTGATCGCCGCCGACAGTTCCGCCTCGCTCGCTGTGTGCTTGATGCACTTCGAGAGGTAGTCGAACATTTCCTCGGGGGTCGGCTCGGGAACCTTGCCAGGCTTTGCACCGTTGGCCGGCTGCGCTGCGGTGAGGCTGTCGGCCAGTTCGTCCCCCTTCGACTTCTTCTCGGCAGGCTTCGCCGCGACGGCCGGAAATTGCTCGTCGATCGTCGTGTCGCCTTCCTTGATCGCGGTCGAAATGCCGATCAGGACGCCGATCTCTTCCAGGCCAATGTCCTCGATGCCCGCCTTATCGACCTTCGCGCAGATCTGCTCGGGTCGCACGCCCATCTTGCCGAAGTAAGCGATCATCTTCTGGCGGCGATCGTTGAGCGTGTCCGCATTTCCGATCGCGACTTCGCGGGCCTTTCGGTACACCGGCCGCACCAGCGCCATCGGGACCACTTTGAACACCGCATTGCGGAGAGCGATCGAGCACGCCGCATTGGCGGTCACGCCGATCATGTCATCCGAGAACCGGCGGCCATTCTTCTGCGTGATCCGCCGGCGAACCTCAGTCGACACGGCGACGTTATTCTCCAGGTCCCAGCAAATTCCCTGCGCCGTGATGAATCCGCCGTCCTCGTCGATGATGTTGGCCTGCGCCCGGATGTTCCCCCAGGACGCGGCCACGATCTCGGCCAACCGCGCCGACGGACCTTCGATGTTCTTTCCATCGCGCGGCAGACTATAGAAACAGCTTTGCGCCGTCTCTTCGTCCAGCGTCGCCAGTTCGGTCGCCTTGGCGACGAACCGCTTGACGGATCGCGGGAACCGCTTGGCGGTCGCGATCTGGACGTCGACTTCGCCGCGGGCCTGAGATTCGATGAATGATCCTCGCGATTGCACCTGCGGAAGATCCATCGCATCCGGCATCTCTGCGAGAGCGTTCCCGTTACTACGTTGAAGCGTGTCGATCATGCTGCACCTGCCCCCTTGATGGCGGCCAGCACGGACGCGAGCTGGCCTTGGTAGTCGTCCTCGTCAACGCGGACCTGCAGAACGCCCGCAGATTCGATGTATCGCTGTGTCTTCTCGTTCGGCGGATGATTGCTGAGTCGGATGTCCGGCTTATGGAGCGCGACGAAGTAGTGCGACCCGGAAGCCGAGACGTCACGGAGCATGTAGCCGGCCGCCTCAATGGCGTTCGCACACTCCAGCACTCGCTCCAGCAGATCCGGCTTGCGGCGCGGTGCCGAAACCTCAGTCGACGCGATCCGCTTCTCTGCCTTCGGTTTCTTCTCTCGCAGCACGCGGAACGTGCAGGCTTTCGAGACGGTCTCCTTGCGTGACTGCTCGAAGTACGTGAACTCTCCACCGCTCCAGCGTCCCGCGTCGGCATCGCCGAACTCCGTCAGCAGCGCGGCCTTCGCTTGTTCTTCCTCGTCTTCCCACGCCGCCCGCATCCGTTTCGCGATGAGGTATCGCTCCACCGCAGCGTCAGAAACGTCGACCGTCTTGTTCGCTTCGCGCCGAATCTTCGACAGCGTCCCCAGAGAGGCGATGACGCCTTCCGGTGGCTCCTGCCGCTTGACCTGATTCCAGAAGCGAACGGAAACCGCTTCGATCGTGGCAATCAGCCGCTCATGTCGAGCGACCTGGTACATGACAAAGCCGCGGTTGCCGATCAGGGCGGGAACCCAAGCGCGACGGGCTCCGGTCACCAGAAGCTGCGCCTGCACCTGAAGGTAGTAATAGTCGGGAATCTCATCGGTCCCCGCTTCGCCCCACTGGTGCGGACTGCCCGGGCCGACGATGCCGCTTGTCTTCGCCTCGACCGGTTCGCCGTCCATGGTCTGCCCGTCGAGCGACGCCGCGTTGACGCCGTTCTCATGGACCTTCCAGTCGCCAGGAACAACGCCGCCGAGTTGTTGACCAGCCCACGCCAGGACCGCGGGTTCGAGCAGGTTCCCCGCCTCGATCGCATCGTTCGTCTTGTCGGCGGATCCGCGGAGTTTCGACCAATAGACGTCGGCCGCGTTGACCCACGGCGACTTGCCGAGAATGGCCGGGACGTCGGACGCGGTCACGAAGAAACGGCGGCGATCGAGTTCTTCTTGTGTCAGCATCACTTAGTCCTCGACAGCGGCATGATGACGTAGACGTAGCCGTCCTCGGTCGTGAACTTCGCCGCACGGTCACCATCAATCAGGTGCAGGCGGATCGACTTCTCGGGCTCCAGGACGCGAAGGAACTCCGCGATGAACCGCAGGTCGAACGTGGTCGTGATCGGCTCTGCGTCGTAGCTGATCGGCATGTCGATCTTGGACGTGCCGACGTCGGCCGCTTCACTCGCGAAAGTCAGCTTTCCATCCCGGAACGTGAGGTCGACGCCGCGGCTCTCTTCGTCCGTCACGATGAGGGCTTGCCGGACTGCCGCATGGAAAGGGCCGACGACAAGGTCGACCGTGATCTCTCCTTTCGGGACGACGTCGCGATACCGGGGGAACCGGCCCTCGACCAGGCGGGAGTAGATCGTCGCGTTGCCGCTGCGGACCAGGACGTGATTCGTGTGCGACGAGAGATGCACCTCGGCCTCGTCGTCGACAATGCTCCGCTCGATGATCGCCATTGCCTTCGCAGGGATGACGGGCGTCGTGTTTCCGTTCGGTTTCCCTTCGACGCGGCACTGATTCAGCACCTCGACCAGTGCCAGCCGCCGACTGTCGGTGGCGACGAATGCGATTCGATCGGCAGCGAGTTCGAGCAGCACTCCGCCCAGGGCGTACCGGGTGGATTCCACGTCCGTCGCAAAGATCGTGCGGCGGATAGCGGCCCTCAGGGCCAGGCCTTGGATGACGTGGAATGCGTCGGCCGTGAAATCGGCGACGGGCGGGAACTCAGTGGGGTCGATCGCGGACAGTTGGAAATGACTGAATCCCGACTCGA
Source organism: Planctomycetaceae bacterium (assembly GCA_020850695.1). GTDB lineage: Bacteria > Planctomycetota > Planctomycetia > Planctomycetales > Planctomycetaceae > JADZEF01. The sequence goes on from JADZEF010000066.1 coordinate 26,656, forward strand.
TATGAACCGTGGTCCCTTTGACGTTGATCTCGACCGTTTCCCCGCCGATCTCGGTGAGGATCGTCTTGATCCGCGCCGACGGGACAAGGATCTCGCCATCGGTTGCGGACTCGACTCCAGGCACGTCGTAGCGGATGCCGACTTCCTGATCGGTGCCGATGAGGGTGACCTTGCCGCTCTGGGCTTGGACCTTGATGTTCTTCAGGATCTCCTTCGGCGTGCGGGACGGCACGACGCCGGACACGGTGCCGAATGCTGATGCCAGCGATTGGCGGTTGCAGGTGAGTCTCATCGTCGTTTGGCCCTTTGCTTCTTCCGCCGCTCGTACTCTTCCTTGCCGATCGCTGACCGCTCCGGGTTGTTGTGAGCCGTCCCGCCTTCGTTTGGGTCGTCGTCGAACAGCCCATGCCGCTCGCAGTAAAAGAGGTCGCCTTGCGGCTCTCCCTTCCGGCCGCACATCGGGCATTTCGGGGCTGGGTTGCTCACTGGTCAGCACCCCCGAGATTTCGCGTGATGATTCCCGCGGCGACTTCCGCAGCGGATGCGATGGTTTGGCGAACAAGCTGTGCCGCTCGCTGTGCGGTTGGATCGTTCGAGACTTCCGGAACCTTGATCGCCCGGATGGATTCAACTACGGCCAAGAGCTTTTCACGGTCCGGACGGAGCGATTCGAGACGGGCCTTCTCAGCGGCCTCTCTATCGGCGCGGTCCTTCGCTTCGGCTTCCCTCCGTTGCTCCGCTTCCAGTCGGTCTCGCTCGGCCTGAGCACGCCGTTCGACGGCCGCCGCCTCTTCTGCGAGTCGCCGCTGCTCGGCTTCGAGTGCGGCCTGCCGTTCCTGTTGCTCCCGTCGCTGGCGATCCAGCTCGGCTCGCACGGCGGCGAGTCGTTCGTTTTCGATCCGCTGCTGCTCCCGCAGTTCAGCCAGGCGAGCCTCTTCGACGCGACGACGCTCCGCCGCTTCGGCATCGAGGCGGGCCTGCTCTCGCTTCCGTTCCGCCTCAGCTTCCGCCTCCGCTTCGAGTCGCCGCTGGTTGGCTTCGACGGCGACCTGAAGGTGCGCGTCAAACTCCTCATCGGTCATCGCGGAGATTCGAGACAGGTCGACGGCTGCTCGGCACTCGGCCAAGGCATCGACTCGGACCTGAATCTTTCGCTGACGGGCCGCCTCGGCTTCCGCCTTGATGCGGTCCTTTTCAGCGTTGATCCGCTTCTCTTCGGCTTCGAGGTGTTCCTCAGCCGGCAGCAACGGAGCCGTCAGTCGCTTCGCTTCGGAGTCGACGAGGCGACCGTATTCGAGGGCACCTTCCTTCAGTTCCTTCCGCTTCTTCTCGATCCGCACCCGCATATCCTTCAGCTTCATGCGGGCCTCATGGACCGCCTTGAATCCGATGGTGTCATTGACCCCGGCAATCTTCATCGCCAGGCACGGCGCGACCGCTTCGGCGATTTCGGCCGTGTCGACCGGGAAAGCGATCGCTGTTTCAGGGGTGAACTTTTCGAGGGTTGTCGTCGCCATGGCCCGCCTTTCAATCGCGAAAATGAACGTGATAAGTCGCCGTACCCGCTTCCCAGTCCACGCGGACCAGGACGGCATCGATCCGCTGATCCACCCACACCCCGTCCGGTGTGCTCGCCAGGCATTCCAGGTCGTGCAGTGGCACCGTGCGGCGGTCATCCGGATCGCGGAACTGGATCGTGACTTCTTCGTCGACGATGACCCGATCCGACTCCTCAGCGGACACCTTGCGGCCGAATGGCCAATAGTCGGTGTCGATCTTCACGACGTCGGACAGCAGCTCGTTCATGTCGCCGCGGTCGGCCCGCTCGATGCCGCGCTGATCGCCGCGCCAGCGAAGCGTTGTTCCTGCGGACGTGATCGAATCGCAGTCCGGGAAGAACCGACGCGGATGCTGGCCGCTCCGCATCGCGTTCGCGTCGTGGATCGACAGCATCCGTCGCTCTCGGTTGACCTCGTCCCATTCGAGGACGCACTCGACCGTGAACAGGTCGAGCGGGAGAACGGGAGCATCGGTGCGAGCCTTCGTTCGCCGGGTGACGCTGGTCTGTCGCATGGCTTCGACCTCACTCAGAGACGGGACTGCCTTCCCACACCATCCGCTCGATGTCACGTTCGTCCGCGGCACCGATTGCCTGCGTTTCGCGGCGCTTCGAGTAGCACTCCAGCTCCGCATCGCTGACGTCGTCTTCTCCCGCTTCCATCCGGTTGAACGACTTCTCCCATTCAGCGGCGAACGCCGCCTGCGCATCGACCGGATCGGGAAGAGGCTTCGAGACGTCGTAACCGCCGTTCGGTGACGGGCCGGAAATGACCGCACTCATTGCGCAACGCTCCTGCGAAAAAGAGGCATCCATGCCCGACCGGCCACGGTGCCGGGCATCCTTCGAGACAGCCGCCTGCTGTCGCTCAGCCGATTCCGCTATCAACAAGCGCGATGCCAGGACCTACTTCGCGGTCACTCAGTCGCGGGTTTCTTCAGGCGGCTTGCTGCTGCTTTCGACCAGGCCGACTGGTTTGGAATTCGCTGTCGCGGCTTCGCGAGCCCGACCTTTTCGAGTTCCGCCCACGTCGCTTTTCCTGACTCGACCCTTCGGTGCGCGGATCGGTAGCACGCGAGGCAGAGTCCCCTCTGTGCCGCTTTCCTTGCGCACGTCAGGCACTTGGCCTTCTGCAGCGATTTCCGCTTCGAGTTCCGCGAGATACGCGGCTGCGTTTGGGTCGACATTGATCCCATACCTTTCCTTCAGACGCCGCTTGGACTGCTCGTTCGACCAAGCAGTGAATTGCGCGTCGGCCTTCGATTCCGGCATTGCTTGCCGGGTGCAGGCTTCCATGAACTCCTGAATCCACTCCAGGCAGGTAAACCAATCTCGACCGTCTCGAACGGCTCGCAACTTCACTCCGTGCGATCCGTGCAGAATGCGACGGCGAATGCTGACGATGTGCGGATGGCGACCGTTTCTCTTCGGGAATTTCCGAGCCGCTTCGGCGAGTGAGAGGAGTTGCATGGTGTTCTCGACGAGTGTCCCAACGGCTCCGTCGTGATATCGTCACGTCTCCGTCACGGATTGAACCATATCGACTCCGTCACGGAGCCGTCAACAGACTTTTCGAGAAATTTCGCAGCAAAGCGGACAGATTGAGAGCATGTCGATGCGCTGCAACCTGTTAGAGATTTCAAGAATGTTTCCTTTCACGTCACGTTTACGGTACGATTCCGTGACGGACATATTGCGATGAGGAGCAAATGGCTAAGGAAACCAAGTCGAACCGTGGTGCGCTGGCAAACGAGAGGCGTTATGGGGATGTGACCCCAAAACAGCTGTCTGAAGGCGCGCAACAATTGCGCGAACTTGCAGCGAGTCTCGTTGCGATCTCCGAGGCAATGGAGAAAGGCAGCGTAAAGAAGGTTTGGACCGACGGGGCAACTATGCTTGAGCGCGGTGCGTCACTTGTCGCGACTTTCGAACGCAACGTGAAGGTAGCGCTGATCAAGGCGGGAAAGGATTAGCACTCCAATGGCCATCCGCCTCAAATGCCCGACGTGCGGGACGATCGTGAAGCCTGGCAACAGGCCCGCGGGGTCGGTGGCGGCGTGTCCGAACTGTCGCTCGCCGATGCGGGTACCTGCGATGCCGTCCGCCCCTGCGGACACGGATCCAGCGGCGAAGGCGGTGACCATCGAGGAAGTCGACACGGTCGACAACACGCCCCGCTTCAGCGACTTCATCCCGACCAATCCCCATGTCCGCCAAGGGATCCTCATTGCCCTGGCCACAGCGGCGATGGGGTTCGCGGGATGGTGGGTTTTCCAGCTCGTTCGGGCCAACTGGCCGCTCTTCACGATCGACCCAGCGACGATGACGATCATCGGCGAAGGAATCACGGCGGCGGTAGTCGGGCTCGCCCTGATCTATTTCGTCTGCTTCTGGCCGGTGAAACAAGCGCTGAAGGTCTCGCGGAAGCTCGGCCCGGAGCGAAAGCCCGTCGGGCATGCCGTTGTCGGGGGCGTCTCTTGGGGGATCATCTTCGTGATTCTCTCAATCCCGATCAGCCAATTCGTCCCCGTCTTCGGGGGTGTGATGGAAAAGGCGATGGCCAAGCCGCTGAGCCCCGCGCGACTGGCAGGCATACCAATCCACGTCTTCGTTTTCGGTCTCTTGGGGATCCTCTTCGGGGCTCTCGGCGGCGCGGTCTCGGGCATGATCGCAACGCCAAAACCGCCGACGCCAGTGCCCCAAGAATCCGACACGCGCGAAAGGGATCACTGAACAGGAAGACGATCTTTTCCCGTGTTTTTTGATGTTCCGTTCAGTATCAAATTGTCTCAGGCCTCGGCGATGCGTGGTCGCCGCAAACGCTTGAGAAATAACAACATCAGTAAGGCCGCGAGTCGGTTTTCAGGGCTTTGACATCGTGGAGGTCACTGGTTCGAGTCCAGTATCGCCCATTCCGAAACCCATAACCTGCAACAGGTTATGGGTTTTTTGCTGCGCCGGCTTTTGGGTAGGCGAGAGGGGTGGGTAGATTTTTGGGTAGAATCGGTCCACAAAACGCTCCGTGAGCCTTTGTCCGCCCCGAACCAGTTCAGCCAGATTTCTACCCAATGTGAAGGTACTGCGGAGAGCGGCACAATTGGGCCATCTCATCCCCTCTGAAAAATGAGCACCGGTTCGGCCTTCTGGCCCCAGCCAACCCGCTTCCCTTTGATCCTCGCCCCCGGTCGTCCGGCCAAGAGATACGGGATCACCTTCACCAGCCGCAGCCCCAGACGCTTCGGACAGAACTCGACCAGCCTTTCGATGATCCGAATGCCGAACGTCTCGTTGTCCGCCACGTTCAGGGCGAGGTGGCCGCCCCTCTTCACGCAGGGCTTCAGATTCCGAAGCGTCCTGAAGAGGAAGCCGTCCAGCCACGTCTCGATCGTGCTGTACCGCTTCCACGACTGGGTCTGCTGGTCCGAATACCGCTGAAGGTCGAAGTAAGGCGGCGACGTGAAGACCAGATCGACCTCGCCATGCCACGGCGAGTAGTCCATGTCTTCGGCGGGCTGCCAGACCATCTCCCACGTCTTGCCATGCGGGTGATGCCGTTCGATCCAGCCGAACATTCTCCCGAAGGACGGCTTCAGGGCCGTGTTCGGGTCGATCCCGACGTACCGCTGGCATCGACTCCCGAAAGAGCCGAGAAAGTTGCCGCCGTATCCTGCTGAGAAGTCGAGGACCGTGCCGCCGTTCCCGAAGTCGTCGCAGATTGACTGGGCCGCCGTCGGGCGGAACATCGTGGGGATGTGAAGCCGCATCGAGGCCGCTGCATGGGCCGTCACCTCGTTGAGGTGTCCCCGCATCAGCAACGCTGTCCGCAGGATCGAGGCCCGCCACACGGGGTCAGCCCAAGCCTCATTCAGACTGGGCGACGACCGATGGGCTCCAGCATTCCGGATTTCCAGAAACCACGAGTTCAGGAATCTGCACCCCAGCCGGGACTACTTCGACGCCTCAGAGGCGATCGGCAGTCCGCCGACTTCCATATCGGTCTCGACCTCAACACGTTCATCCTCGGAGTCGAGAAAGCGTCTGAAGTCACTTCGGCGCTGGGCTTCACTGACCTGCGGACAAGGGGGTGCATACCGTTCGCAAACTCTTGCCAGTTCCCCGGCAATCGACGCCATGTCAGCTTCGTCGGATCGAGCGGCGGCGGCGAGGATTGTCCATTCCGGCTTCGGAATATCGATGAACCGCTCCCCGCAGTACCGATCGAGCCGGGCCAGCACTCTTTCCCATCTACTCGTCGTGCGATCCCTCCGAGGAGACCTCACCCGCACGTAGAGACTGTCCCGCACCGACTGCGCTTTTGCACCGTTGATTCGAGGCAGGGAAGTCTTGCCGTTCGGAAGAAGAAGATGCTGCACGAAGAGGTCTTCCGGCACCTCAACCCGGCGGTCTTCCTCTTCGACGAACCCGTCGAGGGAAAGCACATAGTCGCCTTGCTGACGCCTCACCCAGCGGAAGAACTGGTCGAAGTCGATCCACTTCCCGTAGATGCGACTCTGGTGGCTGGCCCGGTACGGCGGGTCGAGGTAGAGCAGGTCGCCCGGCGACGACTGAATGCGGCGGTAATCACGCACGTAGAACCGAACGTCATGCTTTCGTAACTTCCCCGACCAGTCCTCGACGATGCCCTTCACTCGGTCGGGAGTCATTCCTCGGCTGCCGTGGTGATACGCCGACGTGAACTTTCCGCTCACGTTGAACCGGACGAGGCCGATCCGGCACGTTCGCAGGAGAAGGAAGAAGAGGAGAGGATCGCCGCTCTCGTTGAAATCGTCTCGAATCGAGTGGTAGTACTTCGCTCCTTTCTCCCCCAGCCGGTGCCACATCTCGTGGTAACTTTCGACGATCTGCCGGGGATCATCCTTCACCAGCCGCCACAGTCCGATCAGCGGACGGCAGGTATCTGAGCAGCGGAACCGTTCGACGGTAATCCCGGATTCCATGAGCCGGTAAAGCACTGAGCCGCCGCCGACGAACGGCTCGAAGTAGGTGGCGATCCGCTTCAGAAATCGTCGAACGATCTCGACAGCTTGTCTCCGCTTGCTCCCCGTCCATTTGATGAGCGCCTGCCGAGGTGGCGGCGTCAATCGGGAGACCGCCGCTTCATGCCACAGGTCGGCGATTCGCAGGCCGAAGTGCTGGGCCACCTTCTTCAGGTCGGCTTCCGTTCGGCGGTCAAGTCGGTCGAGCCCTTGATGGCAGAGCCGACGCATCCACTTGTACGAGACGCCGATTCGCTCAGCAGCCTCCCGCTGGTTGAGCCAGTCCCGTTCGAGCAGCCGGCGCAGATTCCGGCTGAAGACCTCGGCTCGGGTTGAGTCAGAAGTGGACATTCGAGCGATCGTAGCCGATGCCGCACTCAACACCCACCTCGGCGGCGAAGGGTGATACCCAACGGCGACGGGGATGACACCCACAAGCCCGATGTCGGCCTGATGGCCTGCTGAGAACTCGAAACAGGAGTCACCGATTCTGCGAAAACTGCCCCAACTTCTGGGAGTGCGGAGTTACGTGGCAAGCGACAACTGCGGACATCGCCCGTCTGGCTCATCGGCCAGCAACACCCACAAGCCGAGCAGTGGGACCGCACACCGAGGGGACTGAAATCACCGAATGACACCCACAAGTGGAGTGAATCGACCCGGTGGGACATTGCGGGGTCGAAGCCCGCAACACCCACAAGATGACAGCCAACCCGACTCTGAGAAAAAGGAGAACAACGAATCATGAACCTGCTGAACGTCGCAGAACTCGTCTTATCACCAAAGGCCGAAGCCGACCACGAGCCGGTGCGATCAGACAGCCGACATCCACAAGTCGTTTGCACTGAGGGATTCAGTGGCCGAGGTCACTGCGAGACATCCCCAAGAACAGAGACTCGCCTCGATCACGCTGTAGTCGAAGGGACGAAGCCCGCAACACCCGCAAGAGGAATGCCCCGCTCCAGCATGAGCGAGATCGAGGTCGGACCCATGCAATACCCACAAGGGCAGCGGTCTAACCGTGATCAATGAGTTCAAGGACGAAGCGGGCAACACCCGCAAGAGGAGTGCTCGCCCTCGTCGTGAACGGGATCAAGGGCGTTGCGGTATCCAACACCCACAAGGCCGAGGCCATTCACTTCAACAAAAGGAGAAAACCGGAACACCATCCTGCTCGCAAATCTGATTCTCTGATTTCGGAAACTGCACAGATTGCCCCCCTCATTCCCATGACAACGGAGAAGCCCTTGAAAACGATCGAATCCCGGATGCAGAAGAACGAACTGTACGTCGTCTATAGCGGCCACTCTGTGGAGGGAGCCAAACTACTCTCTTACGGCGACGGTGCCGGCGCACCTCGCATCTACAGCAAGGAGAACATCGACCCCCGAATCTGGGAAAACTTGCCGCTCGCTCCGACCATTGAGGAAGCGCAGCGTCTTTTGAGCGAGAACAGGTTCGGGGTTGTTGTGCCGCTCTCGGCGGCGTTGGAACTGTTTTCGTACTCCGACCTCCGGTCGTGGGCGGACGAGCAGCGTTCGGTCACGCCAGACGAAGTCAGGAAGTACGCCAATCGTCTGATGACGGCTGAGCCGATGCCGAAGGGCAAGAAGCGACTCGCTGAGATCGAGAGGCTGAGCCGTGATGTGGCTCAGGCGCACAAGCTCTGGCTGGCCGAGTATGTCGGGGCCACACTCGGCGACCTGCTGGCGTTCCTCGACGCCGCCCGAGCGGAGTTTCTCAAGTATGACGAAGATGATCTCCTCGCCGATCACATCGATGATCTGGACTCGGCAGCGGAGTATCTGGCCGGATGGGACGACGTGACCGAGCCGGTCTTCGATGACGAATTGCCCACGTTCGGCTACCGCCTCGCCAATCTGGACGAGGACATCGGCGTGGTTGAAGAACTCGTCTGCCTGCTGGGCGAGCAGTTCCGAGTGGCCGAACTTCCTCGGCAGAAGAAGTCGTCTGAGGCCCCCAAGCAGAAGGCGGGCTGAACCTCCAGTCAAACCACGCTGAAGCTGACCGGCTCGTCGAAAGCGAGTTCGGACGGGGACGGTCTGCGCCGAGTTGTGCAAATTGATTTCTGAACCCTCACGTCCGGGCTCGTGCTCGTGGCGAGCCCGGACGTTTCTTCCTCTACGCATGGAGAACTTGATGACACAGAACACCAAGATTCAGTGGTGCGACAGCACCGTGAACCCCACGATGGGCTGTGAAGGCTGCGAACAGTGGAGCAGCCAGCGGAAGTCCTGCTACGCCGGAATTCTGCACACCCGCTTCGGCGGCGTGACGAAGGGGTACGCCCCGACCTTCGAGGACGTGACGCAGTTTCCGGGCCGCATGGCTCAGGCGGCGGCGTGGACCGACCTCGCTGGCAAGCAGCGGAAGGAGAAGCCGTGGCTCGACGGGATGCCTCGGACGATCTTCGTGTCGGACATGTCCGATTCCCTATCGGCGGTCGTGCCCTTCGAGTACCTCGAAGCCGAAGTCGTCACTCACGTCACCACCGAGAAAGGCCAGCGGCATCTGTGGCTCTGGCTGACCAAGCGTCCCGACCGGATGGCTCAGTTCTCGGTCTACTTGAAGGAGCGGGGCACGAACTGGCCGAAGAACCTCCGGGCCGGGACGAGCATCACTTCTCAGGCAACGACCAGCCGCACCGACAAGCTGTTGAACGTCGGGAACGACGAGACCATCCACTTCCTGTCGGTGGAACCGCAGGTCGAGCGGATCGACTTCAGTCGATGGCTGCCACGGCTCGACTGGCTGATTCACGGCGGGGAGTCGGGTCACGGTGCTCGTGCGTTCGAGGTGGAGTGGGCGTCAGAACTCATCGGCCAGTGCGATGAGCATGTAGTTCCCTACTTCCTCATGCAACTCGGTTCCGTCGTCACCGTAACCGTTCACGCCCCGGCGTAGCCGGGGGCCGCAAATTGGTCTTCGCGCAATCGGCGAAGTCGGCGACATCACCGGCATGTCGCACGGATTGCCGCCGGTTACTCCCGAACAGATCGCCGCGTTG
>JADZEF010000067.1 GCA_020850695.1 Planctomycetaceae bacterium
ACAAGGTGCTGTTCAACCCCAAGCACGCCATTCCGGTCGATCTCGAAGCGGACAACCTTCTGTTCGTGGTTCCGATCGAGGATGTCGTGGCCGTCTTCCGCCGCACCGCGAACGAAGTAACCAGCCGGCGGAACAAGTCGAGTGATGCGTCCGACGAGGATTCGGTTTCCGACGACGGACTCGATTCCCTGGATGATGTCGAGTGACGGACGTCTGAGTGCCCCACGTCGGGGCATCACAGACTGCGAGCAAGAGCCAGAGCACGCAGTCTGAGAGCAGGGCCTGTGCACGGGCATGAGTGCCCGTGCTACGGTTGATCGAGCACAACGCAAGAACGCCGAACGTTGCTGTCCGGCGTTTCGCTTTTCTGAACATGGGGATCGACAATGGCTGCTCAGGCTTCGACGCCCAGCAGCTTGCAGGCATCGACATAGCCCGCGGCGCGGAACCCGCTCTTGTCGTCGCGGTTGTAGCCGTAGGCGCTCGCGGTGACGCGGGCCAGGCCGACGATCTGACGCCATCGGAACGCCGGCCGCGTGGTGCGGTATTCTTCGCGGACGGTGTGGAAATACTTCTCGCCGTGCAGGCGGCCGTCTTCGCTGATGGCGTACTTCAGCATCAGGTCAAACACCGGATCGACCGGCAGCCCCCGCTCGCCGTAGATCTGGATGGCGGCGGTCGCCTTCCCCTGGTCGTTGTGGCGGATCGCGTCTTCGGCTTCCGCCAGGAGGCCCGGGCCGTCCTGGACCTTGATCAGGCTGCGGTGGTCTTCGGTCGGGTACGGAGTGGCCTGGAGCGTTGTCGTCTGCAGGCCCGCGTGGTAGCCGGCGACGATGAGCCCGGTGATGGCGTGCGGGGTGGCCGCGATGCGGGCCATGTTCCGCCAGGCGTTGGTGGCGTCGGACGAGTGGACGCCGGCCGAGTCGCCGTGGGTGCGCCACTTCTCGGGGCTCTGACGCAGCACCAGCAGATTCGACGCCATCGAGATGGCTTCGCCGATCACTTCCGGCGCGATTCCGTCGGCCAGCGCCGCCGCAACCGCATCGGCCGCTCGTTCGTTCGGTCCCTTGAAGATCGTCATGGCGAGCTTCTCGACCGCCTCGTCCCCCGGATCGGTCTTGCCGGGAGTCTTGCCGGCCAGCTTGTACTGATCGAGGAGCTTCGGCACGAGAGCGCGGATGGGCGACTCGGGATGCTTGTGTTCGACATGCATCCGCTCGTGATCGGCACAGAACCGCACGCACTGGCGGAGCAGCGAATACGAGTACTCCTTACCCAGCAGGCCAACCAGCCCGTAGGTACGGTGAGCGAAGACAAAGCGGTGGACGTTCAGGTCGTCCTGCATGGCGGGCTGCAGGGCGTTGAACTGATCCAGCGGGTTGTCGCCCACGCTTTTCAGCAGGCGTTCGCCCTTGTCCGGATCGACGGCGCGGCACGCTTCGCGGATCTTCGATGCCACGTCCGCTTCGGCGGCATGCTCGGCGTCGTGAATGGCTTTCAGGGTCGTCTTGGACGCACCACCCACTGACTGGATCTGCTGGGCGTTGCGGTAGGCCACTTTGAGGATCGGGAGCGGCTGCCGCTCGGTGGCGAGCAGCTTCGTCATTTCGAGAGCGGGGATCATCGCCATGGCGGTGTGGAAGCCGACATAGTCGCATCCCCCGAATGTGACGGCATTGGCGAGGGCACCGGCGGCGGTCACCCCTTTGAGCGTGACTTCACCCTTCTGGATCTTGGACGCCAGGATCGGCTGCAGCTTTTCGGCGGGGGTGTTGCGGATGAGTTCGACCAGCCCGGCATGTTCGCCGAGCGGGATCGATTCGGAACCTTCCTCGGCGAAGGCGGTTGAGAAGCCGAGATCGGTCGCCAGCGACGACCCGAGCCCCACGGCCAGCATGCCGCGACCAACGTCCGACAGAAACGCGCGACGGTTTGAGGGAGTCATCGACTTCTCCAGGAGCGTGGGTGGGAAGCGGCGTTCCCAAGGCCGCACCGGCCGGGGGCGAACGCAAATTCGATCATAATTCCCAGAACGGAGGGGCGTTACACGATTCGTGTGCAATTCGCCTCCCCCGGAGGCGACCCGCGGCTGGGAATCTCGGCCTCACGGCCACCCGCCGCAACGGATCTTTGTCGTTGGTCATTGGTCTTTGGTCATTTGTCATTTCTGAAATGACCACTGACCAATGATCAACGACCAATGAACAATCCTCTCGATCCCGCGCGGCCATCCGGTTTACCTTGTCCCGACCCTCTTCGCGGCCGACTTCACGATGCGATCGATCAGCGGGACGTACCCAAGCCCGACCTTGTCGGCGATCATCGGGAGGTCGGAGTGGTGCGGATGAAGGCCCGCCAGCGGGTTGACTTCGATGAAGCTGGGGCATCCTGCTCCGTCGGAACGGACATCGACGCGGCCTCCATCACGACAGTTGAGGGCTCGCCAGGCCCGCAGCGCGACTGCCTCAGCCTCACGGACCTCCGGATCGCTGTTGTGGACGAGCCGGTACTCGACCAGTTCCTCGCACTTCTCCTTGTTGACGTACGAGTAGGCGCCCGGCTCGGCGCCGTCCAGCAAGACGATCTCCATCGTGCCAAGCACGGAGGCGTCGGCCCCGGTTCCCAGCAGTCCGACCGTGAACTCGCGGCCGGATAGGTAGGTTTCGACCAGCACCGGCTGCCGGAAGCGCTCCAGCAGTTCCTCACAGGACGAGCGCAACGCGGCCGCATCGGCCAGGAAGGACATCGGACCGACACCCTTCCCCGTTCCTTCCGCCACCGGCTTGGCGAACAGCGGGAACGGCAGATCGATAGCGTCGACGTCCTCCAACCGACACACGAGCGCCGCCCGAGGTGTCGGGATTCCGGCGGCCCGCAACACGTCCTTTGTGAACCCCTTGTGCAGCGACAGCGCCATCACGAGCGGATCGGAAAACGTGTACTCGATACCGTAGAGATCGAGCACCGCAGGCACCTGGGCCTCGCGGCCCAGCCCGCGCAGACCTTCGGCGATGTTGAACACGAGATCCCAGCGACTCCCGGCCGCGAGCCGCTCGACAAGCTGGCGGCCATGACCGATGCGGTCGGTCTGATGGCCCAGCTGCCGCAGCGCCGTCTCGAGCGCTTCGATCGTGTCATCCCGATCGAACTCCGCGGTCTCCTCCTCGGTGTAGCCGGCCGCGAGGTACTCGGAACGAAGGTCAAACGTCAGGCCGATGTGCACGAGAAAACTCGGAATCCGGAAGGAGCGTCGTCGGGTCTGGCGTCATGATAGCAATGCGGTGCGAGGATGGGATGCCCTGCCACACGGCGCGTTCTGAAGCAGATCCTCGGGACAATGCTCCGACGGACCGGTATGATCGTGCAGGAGTCCGCCGCACAGTTTGCGGTTTGACCGTTCCATTCGTTTGAGGACCGTGGCCGTGTCAGTCGATGCTTCTCCGGAACCCAATGTCGTGCAGGTCTTTCTGGGGCCGCGCAGCTACGACATTCTGATTGGCACCGGGATTCTGTCGGCCTTCGCCCGCTATGCCGAGACCTGGATGGAGCGGCTGACCGACGGTCGCGCGCAGAAGGGGCGAGCGCTCGTCGTCACCGATCGAAACCTGGCCGGATCGCACGCCCGTACCGTCCTCGACAGCCTGAAGTCCGGCGGATGGACGTGCCGGGAGGCCGTTCTCGAACCAGGAGAGCCATCGAAGTCGCTGGAGACTGCGGCGCACCTGTATGACGAACTCGTCGAACTCGAGGCCGACCGGCACACGGTCGTTGTGGCGGTCGGCGGAGGGGTCGTTGGCGATGCCGCCGGGTTTGCCGCGGCAACGTACGCCCGCGGCGTCCCTTTCGTGCAGGTGCCCACCAGCCTGCTCGCGCACGTCGACAGCTCGGTGGGCGGCAAAGTGGGTATCAACCACCCGCGCGCCAAGAATCTCATCGGAGCCTTTCATCAGCCGCTGGGCGTGTGCATCGACACCGCCACGCTCGATACGTTGCCCGACCGCGAGTACCGCAGCGGGCTGGCCGAGGTGGTGAAGTATGGCGTCATCATGGACGAGGAGTTTTTCGACTGGCTCGAACGGAACGTCGCGGCCCTCAACAATCGATCCTCTGAAGCATTGCAGTATGTCATCGCTCGGAGCTGCCGGTTGAAGGCGGATGTCGTCGAGCACGATGAGTTCGAGACGAAGGGATTGCGGGCGTCCCTCAACTACGGTCACACGTTCGCCCACGCCTATGAGGCGCTCGTCGGTTACGGCGAGCTGCTGCACGGCGAGGCCGTGGCGATCGGAATGGTGGATGCCAGCCGGCTTTCCGAGCGGCTGGGCCGGATCGGTCCGGACGTCACGCAGCGGCAGAAGGATCTGCTCGAAGCACTGCACCTGCCGACGCGCTTGCCGGCCAAGGTGAAACTGTCGTCGGACGACGTCGTGGCCACGATGAAGCTCGACAAGAAGGCGCGGGCCGGACGGTTGCGATTTGTGCTCCCCGATCGCATGGGGCATGTGGCTCTCGTCGGCGACGTCCCGGAAGCGACCGTGCGGCACGTGTTGGCGGAAGCGTCCGCCCGCTGAGCTGCGGCGAGTGACCGCCGATTGCCGCGCGACGCTTCGGATCGCAACGGATCGTTTCGGATTTCAGCGTGAAGCGGAAACTCCGCACGCACCGGCATGTTTCCGGATTTCGACACTTTCCGGCCGCGCGCATACAATTTCGGTGATGAGAACTGGACGGGACCGTGGCTACGATGGGATTCGGCCCAGACCGAACGGAACATGGAACGGACAAAGCGGCGGATTTCGGATGGAGTTGCGGTTTGGCTCAAGTACGACCAGCTTGAAATCTCATCGCGTGAACTGGTCGCGCGGAAGGTCACGGGACCCAGGAATCGCCGGTCGTCGTTCTTCTGACATTCATCGTTCGCAAGACGCGTTTTTTTCATGTGACAATCTCCGAAGCGAGGGCCGCCATGACGCACTGCCTGACGCACCAACTCGAGGAAGACCAGGCCACACCGCTCGGAATGATGTGTCCGTGCTGCAAGCTCCGCCTGTACGCCATTCCTCCGGAAGGACCATGCCGGGCATTCTGGGAGAGCCAGCCGGGCGCCTATACGCTGAACCGCAAGCCATTGTGGACCTTCAGCCTGATGTGGGACGACTTTCGCATCCGCTCGCTGCATCTCGACGGAACCCTCGAAGATGAGCGGGGAATGCTGGTCCGCGAGATGGAGCGAATGAAGATCGAGGCCGAGATGCGGGCGGCCCGCAACGAACTCGAACTGGAGAACGAACGAGGCTTCGCTCCGCTACCCGGAGATTTCGAACTCTCGAACGGGTTGGGGGCCAACGACCCATCGGGCGACGGCCGGTTCGGCGACTCCGGAGTGTCCAACGACTTCGGCTCGATCGAGGTCAACGGCGAGGGAGAGGACGGCTCGATGCAAGGTGAAGAGGAAGAGGAGGACGAGCACTGGCTCGACCTCCCCGAGCCCGAGTCATGGGTTGACATCGATTGGAAGCCGGAAGACGACGCCGAGTGAGGTTCCTCGCAGAACGTGAGGTTCCTCGCAGAACATTGAAAGCGTCGTACCGATGCGCTTGCAGACTCGCTCCACTCAGGCTGCACAGTGCTGGCGGCAGGCTTGTCTCGCCATGAACGATTCGGACTGGGATCAATCCATCGCCATGTTCCTGCGGACGGTACTGCTCGTCCCGGACAATGTCCTCTATCGGCAATGCCTTCGCGGGTCCGAATTCAAAAAGTTCGCCGGCGACCGAACCCGGACGACACTTTCCCCGGACGACCACGGCCGAATTGTGGAACGGATTGCCGCCGCTCGGACCGCTGGCGACTGGGCCGAAATGGACCGTTGCGCGGAAGAGGGGCTTCGCCATGATCCCTGGAATCGCGTCTTGAACCTCGCCATGGCGGAAGCCTGCGAGAAGCGAGGATTCTTCGACTGCACCGTTTTCGGTCGAGCGATCGCCGAGGATTGAATCAGCCCACGGCAAATCGGTTTGACCGCACGGCCGCCTCGGCTGCACAATGGCACGAGTTATCCCGCATCTCCTCGCCGCCATTTTCGCCGCTCCCTATGTCCTCGGCTGATTCCGGATCAGATCTCTCGTTCGGAACGCCGGCGCTGGTGGCCGATGTCTTGCGATCGACGGCGGCACTGATTGAAGGCGTGGCCCCCGCTCTCCTGTCCGAGCACTTCCGCCGCATCCGCAACCGGCCTCGATACATCCGCGACTATTCCCCGTCGCAGATCGCCGGGCATGTGCGGCTGCTGGCCCAGATGAATGCCGATTCGCTCGTGGTGGTGTCGGTGCGCGATGGGGTCGAGCGAGGAGAGTTTGAGATCGAAGTGTGCGGGGCGGATGTCCGCGGGGCGTCGGCGGTGCTTACCGGATGTATCGCCGACCTCGGCATGTCGATCATCCAGCTCGAAGTTCACACCTGGGAAGACGAAGACGACGATGAGCTGCTGCTGACCGGGCGCTACCTGATTGTATTGCGGGCCGAGCTCGATGGCCCGCCGTCATCATCGCAAGCGGTTCAGGATCGCCTGAGCCAGCGACTTAAGGGCGCTTATTGGCACCTGGTGCGGGGGGACGTCCAGCGGGCTCGGCTGGAGGCCGACCAGAGCGATGAGCTGATTGGCCAGGTGATCGAGTCGCGGTTTCGCGTCGATCGTCGGTTGGGCGAAGGGGGCATGGGGCGGATTTATCTCGCCACGCAGTTGGAGCTCGACCGTCCTGTGGCATTGAAGATCCTCTCGCGCGAGCTGAGCAGCGATCCGGCATTTGCGGCGAGCTTCCAGCGCGAGAGCCGTCTGATGGCTCAGATCCGTTCGTCGAGCCTGGTGCAGGTCTATGCGGCCGGCATTTTCCAGGATCAGGGGTGGATCGCGATGGAATACCTGTCAGGAGGCGACGTGGCACACTACGTCGCCCGCCACGGCGTTCCCCCTGTTGCGCAGACGGCCCGCTGGCTCCAGCAGACGTTGCGGGGGCTCGAGTACATTCACAACCACGTCGGCATCGTTCATTGCGACCTCAAGCCTGCGAACTTCCTGCTCGACGGCGGGCAGAACGTGAAGATCGGCGACCTCGGCCTCAGCCAGTTGCAGCACCTTTCGCGTCTGGTGGCCAGCGACGGGAAGATCTCGGGGACGCTGTGGTACATGTCGCCCGAGCAGGCGCAGGGTCGCACGCCCGAGGAGCGCTCGGACCTGTTCAGCCTGGGGAGCGCCTTTTATCACATCCTGAGCGGGCGGCCGCCGTTTGATGCGGCGAGCCCGGCCGAAATCCTCACGCGGGTCATCCGCGTCGATTGCGCCCCGCTCAGCGAGGCGGCGCCGAACGTGCCGCCGGGGCTGGCGGTCCTCATCGAACGCCTGATGCAGCCGGACCCGTTGCGGCGCTACCAGGATGCCGCGGTGGCACGGGCCGACCTCGAAAGCTACCTGACGCGGAACCGGCTTCAGGATTGCGACCTGGGCGAGTCCGCCCCGCGCGATTCGAGTGTCGTGCTGGCTTTCGAGGTGCCGACGACGCCCGTCGTGCCGGCATAGGGTTTGTCGGAAGTCTCGATCCGGACGTAGCACGGGCACTCATGCCCGTGCGAACCTCTTCACAATCCCCACACTCACGGGCATGAGTGCCCGTGCTACGAAGGAATTGGCGCTTCGTATCAGCGTGGACGGGCGAGCCGATGGAGCATTCCCTCTTCACGAACTTCCGTCACCCGCGAGAATGAGGGGATTGCGACCGCATCTACGTCCGCAACCGGGAATCCAGGGATGGCCGAAACGACTTCGACTTCACCCGGTCGTGCAGGGATTGCTGCCGGAGCGCTGCTGCTCTCGATTGCCTATCTCGGGTTCATCAGCCTCGGCCTTCCCGATCCCGTAGCGGGAGTCGCATGGCCGAAGGTGCGGGACGAATTCCTTCTGACTCAGAGCGCCTTCGGTTGGGTGTTCATCGCGCTGGGGTGCGGGTACTGCCTCTCGGGTTTCTTCGGAGGCAAGCTGACGCAGGCGCTGGGCCTCGGGAATCTGTTGTGGCTAAGCAGCGCCTTCGTGGCGGTGGCAATGTTCGGCAGCGGCATGGCGACCGCGTGGCCGGTATTTGTCGCGTGCGGGGTGCTTTGGGGTCTCGGGTCCGGGGGAATCGATGCGGGGCTGAATGCGTATGTCTCAAGCCATTTCTCGCCGCGGCACGTGAACTGGCTGCATGCGTGCTACAGCCTCGGTGCGACGCTGGGGCCGCTCGTGATGACGGCAATCCTCGCACAGGGGGGCGCGTGGCGCGCCGGATACGTGGTCGTCGGAAGCGTCCTGTTCGCGATGGCCATGCTGTTCCTCGCGACGCGCAGCCGCTGGGACGATCACGCCCGCACCGATGGCACGGAAGAGGCCGTGGCAGCCCCCGCGGCGATCGGTCTTCGCGAGGCCCTGCGCGAGCGGCTGGTGTGGCTGCAGGTCGCGCTCTTCTTCATCTACGTCGGCCTGGAGTTCACCGTGGGGCAGTGGTGTTACACGTTGCTGACCGAGGCTCGCGGCGTGCGGGACGAAGTGGCGGGAGTGCTGGCGGGGGGCTACTACGGGGCGATCGGCGTGGGGCGCGTGGTGTCGGGGGTCATCGCGAATCGCATCGGTCTCGACGCGCTCATCCGCGGAGCGATGCTGCTGGTGGTGATCGGGGCCGGATTGTTCGCGTTCGGAACGCCCGTTGAGATTGGACTTGCCGGGCTGATCCTGATCGGTCTGGGACTCGCGCCGATTTTTCCGTGCCTCATGGCCCGCACCCCGCAGCGACTCGGAACCGCGCTCGCCGCACATGCCGTCGGATTTCAGGTGAGCGCGGGAATGATCGGTGCGGCTCTCGTTCCGACGGCGACCGGCCTGATGGTCGAAAAGCACGGACTCGAACTCGTCGCGCGGTTCGCGGTTGTGCTGGCCCTGCTGCTGTTCGCGACGCACGAGATCGTCGTGAGAGCGCCCGAACATGATCTCACTTCGATGCGCTGATCCGCACACCCGCTTTGACGCGATCACCGGTCGTCAGGCGGAAGTCCCCGTCGTCCGGGGATCGGAATCCGGGATCAACGCCGTACGTCCCTTCCTTCTCGCGGACGGGTAGCTGAACGGCATTGCGAGTGCGGTCAGGGCGATCGAGCAGATACCACGCGTTCCCCTCGAAGCTAAATGAGTCGGGCTTCGTCCCGCCGCCGACATTCACTGCCGTCCTCACCTCATCCGACCGAAAGGCCACGAGGTTGTTCTCGAAGCGGCCGTTGCGGCAGGGGACGAATGATTTGTCCTGGTTCTCCTGCAGGATGCGGATGACCCACCGCGTCGGTCGATAGATCGTGTTGAAGCGGACCGTCGCCCCGTCGACGCCGACGAACGCGATGGCCGCCATCGAACCGACGATGGTGCAGTCCTCGACGGTGATGTCCTTCGCTTCGTATCC
Source organism: Planctomycetaceae bacterium (assembly GCA_020850695.1). Classification (GTDB taxonomy): domain Bacteria; phylum Planctomycetota; class Planctomycetia; order Planctomycetales; family Planctomycetaceae; genus JADZEF01. The sequence continues at coordinate 9,480 of JADZEF010000067.1, forward strand.
CTGCGGCTTCGGACGGAAGTACTCGAGGCCGGTGCTGCCGCCAATGTTGAGGGCCCGGCCTCCCGCGTCCTCGAACCGGCAGCGCCGGACCGTGATCTGCTCGCTGCCGCCTTTCGCCTGGACGCCGTTGGCGTAGTCGGCCCCCGAGTGCTTGAACGTGCATCCCGCGACCGTGCCCTTGCGGCAGCCGACCATGTCGATGCCGGACCCGCTCGTCCCCCAGCGTTCGACGGTGCAATTTTCGACGGTGAAATCGGCAAGCCCCGAGAGCTTGATCCCGTCGCGATTGCCGCGCGGCCCGCTGTTCTTCACGACGAGACCGGCGAGCGTGACATGATGTGCCGGAGAGTCCTTCGAGCCCCCATCATCGATGTTGAGGCCGTTCGCGTCCGCCCCGCTGAAGACGAGGTCGCGAATCTCGACGTAGACGGGCGAAGAGAGATGCAGCCCGCTCCCGCCTCCTTCTACGATGGCCGGGTCCTTTGTGTCGGCCGACTGCAGCACGATCGGCCGCTCCTTCGTTCCTTGAAGTCCGCGGCGCGACAATCCCCCGCGATACGTTCCCGGGGCCAGCAACACCCGCGTTCCCGGCCGGGCCCTGGCGACGGCCGCCGCAAGCTCTTCCGAAGTCGCGACCCGCACGTCTTCTGAATGGGCGGAAGACGCCACACACACGACCAGAGCAGCCATCGCAACGACGCGCATCGATCGCCTCCCGTGGAGCTGACCCGTCAGCAACTGGAGAGGATCGACTCCCCGTCGCGACTACAGCGGAATCCGCAGCGACATTCCTTCGCGGAGTTCTTCCGCATCCTGGAGGATATCACGGTTCGCGTCGAGGATCCGCTTCGACGCGTTCGGATCCCCGAGGAGACGTTTTGCGATCCGCTCGAGCGTGTCGCCGCGCTGGACGACATATCGACCCGGCGCCAGTCGATCGACCGGCACACGGGGAATCCGCTCGGTCGTCGTCGGAGTTGACGGTCGAGTCGGCGCGATCACCTCGGGAACGTCCGCGGGCGGCCGCTGCGAGAGGGGAGTCCTGCTGCCGGTCGACTCCGTCGGTCGGACATCGCCGCGGAGGGGAGAATCGATGGACGGCTCCGGAATCTCCGACGTCTTCGCGGAGGGAAGGTTGTCCGGAACGCGCTGTCCTAGCGCCTTCGAGCCGGCCGGCTCCGACACGGCCTTCGATCCCGTCCCTTCCGTGCCGGGGAGGAAGGGATTGCGGCGCGCGGGACGGAACGTTCGGCCCGAGGGAACTTCGATCGGCGCCGCCGGCTCTTCGTCGGCGAACTCGCGCTCGATGCGCTCTGTCGGACGCGTGATCCGGGCGGGTTGCGTCGGCGGTGCCGGTTCGACATCCCACGGCTCATCGAGGTCCTCAACGCCGCTCGACGACACGTTCCGCGTCGGCGCCACGGGCTTCGAGCGCGTCTCGTCCGCGGTTCGCCGGGGATCGGGCGCGCCCGGCTCCTTCGACCGCGCGTCCGCCGCACGTTCGGCGGCCGGCTTGCTCGCGACGCGCTTCGGAATCCGGATCCGCATTCCCGCCCGCAGATCCTTCGGCGTGCGGATCTGATCGCGGTTCGCCTTCATGATCTCATCGTACCGCGTCGAACTCCCCAGGTACTTCACCGCCAGCCCCGACAACGTCTCGCCGCTCTTCACTTCATGCATGACGACATCCGAGGCGGCCGCTTTCGGCGCGGTGTCGGTCGCCATCCATTCGCGGTTGTGGTCGGGCGTCTTCGCGCCCTCTGTTTTCGCCGGCGGATCGACCGGGACGGGAATGGGTTGAGGGGGAGGGAGCGAGCCGCGGCTCGGGGCGTCGTTACGGGCGAGCTCGATGTTGGATGGCTCGGACGCGAACGAATCGGTCGCCGCGGGCGAGGGCTTTCGGATCCAGTCATCGGACGGCTGCACCGACCAACCGGCGTCGCGAGCCGTCTCGCGCGCGATGGTCCGCGGACGCGTGGTGCGGGGCTTGGGACGCTCGGAGTCGACGTCGTTGAGGTACGGGACCGCGGGGCGCTCTGCGATGCGATCGTTGACGGGCTTCGGGTTCTCGAGGAGCGGGGGCTCCGGGCCGCCTGCCGGCTCGTTCCGGAAGAAGAACGCGGCCACAATGCCCAACAGGAGCACGCCGAGCGCCAGCCCGAGTTTCTTGTCGCGGTTCATGACAGCGCTGCACGAGGGACCGGGGTGAGGTCACTCCGCACGGCGATCGCTCACCTTCCAGGCAGTGCCGGAATGTGTCGATGCACCCTGACGAAGCGCGGCCCTCCCGGCCGCCAGGTGGCAGGCGTCTTGCCCGCAACCGGCCGCTGCCTCGATGCATGACATCGAAGCGAACGACTGGAGTCGTCTCAATCGCACCGCGTCCCTGAAATGGAACGACGGAGATCCGCGACGGTCAAAGACCATCGCCTATCGTTGCATCGGCCAGTACGACCTCTCTTCGCGAGGAGAACGCGCCGGCCACCACGATTTCGTGCGGCCATAGGATCGATTGAGCGGTTCTGCCGAGCACACCGGTCGCGGAAATTCCGAATGGTGCGGAACGAGTTCGGATTGTGCCGGAAATCCGGACGTCAATCGACGAACACAAACTCATTCAGGTTGAGCAGCAGCCGGCACGCGTTCGCCAACCCATGCTCTTGCGTGTAACGGGCGAGCGTCGCCAACTCGTCCGCGGTGGGCGTTCGTCCGAGGGTGAGGCGGAACGCGGTCTGCACGGTCGCCTCCGGATTGTCGACGGCTTTGACCCCGGCAACCGCTTCGACACGCGAAGCAAGACGCTGGGCCTGGCGGACCATGAAGCGGTTGTTGAGGAGCGTCAAGGCCTGCAGCGGAGTCGTAGTCGCCTGGCGGACGGGCGTGACGAGCGACGGGTCGGCGCAGTCGAGGGTCTCCATGAACGGATCGGGCACCGAGCGGACGATGAACCGGTAGACGCTCCGCCGCAGGGTGCGGGGGTTGTCGGGGTCGTATTCCTCGTACTTGTAGTGCGGAGAGTGATCGTCGAGGAAACCGAAGAGATCGAACCCGGGGCCGCCCATCGTGAGATCGAGCGAGCCGCTGACGGACAGCGTAGCGTCGCGGATCTCCTCGGCGTCGAGGCGGCGGCGGTTCATTCGCCAGAGGTAGCGGTTCCCCGCATCGGCGCTCTCCGCACGCGACAGCCACTCTGCGGATATCGGATCGCTCTGCGGCTGGCTCTGCGCGCGGTAAGCGCTGCTCGTCACGATCAGGCGATGGAGTTGCTTGAGCGATTGTCCGCCGTCGCGGAACTCGGTCGCGAGCCAGTCGAGCAGTTCGGGATGCGTCGGAAGCTGCCCCATGCGACCGAAGTCGTTGGGAGATTCGACGAGTCCGCGACCGAAATGATAGTGCCAGACGCGATTCACAATGGAACGCCACGTCAGCGGATTTTTCGCATCGGTGATCCAACGGGCGAGGGCGACACGGCGAGCTCCTTCGTTGCCCGCGTCGGGCAGGTTGAATTGTGCCGCGAGCCCCGTCACGCACGAGAGGCTTCCCGGATTCGCCTCGGCTCCGGGCGATTTGACGTCGCCGCGATTCAGAATGTGGATCGGCCGCGGCTTTCCAAGGGTCGGTGTTAAGTTGCCGGCCGGTGGGAATTGCGTGGCGGCGGCAAAGACGCGTCCTTGCGGGGCGGCGGACGCTAACTCCGCGGCGACGCGATCGAGTTCGGCACGCAGCGTCGCGCGTTGTCGTCGCGCCTCTTCATTCAGGGCAGCGGCCAGGAGAGCATCCCGTCGAGCGCTCAGCCGGGTGATCTCCGCGCGCGCTTCGGGCGTGTCGGCTCCGAAGTAATAGTCGTCGACGAGATTCTTCCGCGACCACCGCGGCAGCGCTTCGATGGAATCGAGCGAGGTGACGGTCGCTCCCCTGGCCGCATTCACACCGTCCGGTGTCACAATGCTCAGTTCGGCCAGTGCGAAGATGTAGTCGTTCTGTCGCGGGGCAAGCTTCGTGGCCGTGACACGCAGGTAACGAGCCTTGAGACCGTCGCCCCGGACGGATTGCGGGCGGACTTTCGGATTCGGGACATCGGCCCGGGTGTGGTCGACCAGGGTGGTGACGGAAGACTTCATCTCCGGATCGTCCGACGCATCGATCCGATACCGCACCGGAAACCCGAACCCTGCCCCGATGTTGTTGAAGTTGTCGTGGCAGCCGACGATCACGACGTCGTTGATTTCGGTTGACCTCCCGAGATCGACCTGCACCCACTTCGCGGCGTCCTGCGTCGGCGAGATCGCGCTGTGGTAGCCAAACTCGGGCCGCGGGGTTGCCTGCGAACGGGCAGCGAGTTCATCGAGCTGTTTTTCCAGCCTCACGAATTCCGGTCCGGCCTTCTCGACGATCCGCCTTTCGAGATCGGCCCACGCGGATTCGAGTCGCGCCTTGGTGGCGGCGAGTTGCGTGCGTCGAGAAGCGGCGTCCGGGTCGAGATCGAACGGGCGATCGGCCCGGTCGACGGCGGCGAAGACCGCTTGAAGGCTGTAGTAGTCGCGCTGCGGGATGGGGTCGAACTTGTGGTCGTGGCAGCGGGCGCAGTGGACGGTCATGCTGACGAAGGTGCCCATCGTGCTCGCGAGCATGTCGTCGCGGTCGAGGCTGCGGGTGATCTGTTTATCGATGGTTCCTTCGCGGAGCTCGACCTGTCCGACGAAGTCCCACGGGCCGGCCGCCAGGAACCCGGTTCCGGTGATGCCGTCAATCGTCTTGGGCCACAGGATGTCTCCCGCAATCTGCTCTTCAACGAACCGCGAGTAAGGCTTGTCGGAATTCAGAGCGCGGATGACGTAGTCGCGATAGGGCCAGGCGTTGGGGCGGCGTTTGTCCTTGTCGTAGCCGTGCGTGTCGCCGTAATGCACGACGTCAAGCCAGTGGCGGGCCCAGCGCTCGCCATAGCGCGGGGACGCCAGAAGCCGGTCGACGAGAATTTCGTACGCCTTGGGATCGGTCGACTGGACGAAAGCGTCCACTTCTTCGGGAGCGGGAGGGAGGCCGGTCAGATCGAATGTGACGCGGCGGATGAGCGTGCGGCGATCGGCGTCACCCGCCATGCCGAGTTTCTGTTCGCGGAGTTTCGCGAGGAGGAATGCATCGATCGGGTTTCGAACCTGCGGCTTGTCGTGCTCGGAGACGGGCGGAACGGGGCTGCGGACGATTGGCTGCAGCGACCACCACGCCCCGCGATCCTCCTTGAGGACGAGCGACTCCGGCCAGGCCGCCCCGTCCGCGATCCAGCGTTTCAGCTTTTCGATCTGCTTGCGGGTCAGCGGCGGCCCCGCCTTCGGCATGAGGGGTTTGTCCCCCTCGATGTAATCGAGCAGAAGACTCTTCACCGTCGTGCGGGGGACGACCGCCGGGCCGCTTTCGCCTCCCCGATAGGCTCCCGCACGCGAGGCGAGATCGAGGCCCCCTTTTGGTTCGCTCCGTTGATGGCATCGCACGCAGTTCTGCGCGAGGATCGGAGCGATGTCCCGTTCGAAGCGGACGGACTCATCCGCCAGTGCGTCCGCGGCGCTCGCAGAGTTCGGCCAGAACCCTGGTGCGGCGGCAACGATCGCGATCAGTATCACCCGGCCGGCACGGCGCATGATGCAAGCTCTGCGAAGCGAGAGGCGATGGCTCGATCGGAGCATCATACGGCGCGGTCGGGCCATGCGACCATCTCGGCCGGCTCAAACAAAAAGCCACAAGCGAGGAGGCTTGTGGCTGTGGTGATTGGCGGACTCGGGCGTCGAGAGGGCTTACTTCGCGCCGGCGGTCTGGCGGGCTCGGATGCGGGTGAGCGAGTCTTCCACCTGCAGGCGGGCCTTCTGAGCCTTGAGGATCGTCTCGCGGAAGATGTCGGGGCGGGGCACTCCGGGGAGCCGCATCAGGGTGTTGCCCCCCTTCCCGATGATCACGAGATCCCCCGCCTTGTAGAACTCTTGCCCCGGCCTCACTTCAACGGCGATATCTTCGATATCCGCCAACTGCACTTCCTGCAGCATCCGTTGGCCGATGAGCGTCCAACGGCGGATGGCGCGGTTTGTCAGCAGGTAGCGCTCACCCATCAGCTTCTCGGCAAAGTATCCCATCAGCGCCGGCCCGACCAGCAGGGGGCCAAAGATGAGATATGAGAGCTTGATGTTGCCGACGCCGACAGGAATCGAGTCCATCAACTGGCCGATCAATCGTCCCAGGCCAGCGGACGAGATCGAGGGATAGACGGTGCGAAGGAGCTGATCCTGGCCGGCGCTGACGCCGGTGATCGCCTGGGGGCGGACGGACATGGGAAAAACGCATCCGGTGGACTGGCGACGCGACAATCCGGGCGAACGACCGCACGGCGGACTTCCCGAGCATTAGTAACAGACCGCCGGTCGAAACGCCAGCAAACCTGCCCGACCGCTTCTGTCCTTCTGTCCGCGTCACTCGCGGAAGGGCTGCGTCGTCAGCGAATACCGCAAGTCCCCGATCTCATACTGCAGCTCGATGTATTTCGCGAGGTGGTTGCCGACCGGCTTTGGAGTCCTCAGGACGCAGCGGCCGTTCTTCACCTCGATTTCGCGGGAAGACCACTTCGATTCGCGGAAGTCCTTCGTTCCGGACGCGGTTGTCCAGGCGTAAGCGGCGAGCGGGGCCGGGTCGCATTCGACGGCCAGTTCGATTTCGGTTCCGCCGTTCGACCAGGTCCAGTCGATCTGCGGCATGGGGCGGCCGGCGGCGGCATGGCGGAAGAATGCCGCCAGAGTGGTGAGGGCCAGGACCTTCTTGTCGCCGAGGTTGTGCCCGACGTTGGAGCACGCGAGGACGTGCTTCGGCCCTACCAGGTCGTCGTAGTACCGCGTCATGGCATCGACCGTCCAGTAGCGATCATTCGTCCCAACGATCAAGAGCTTCGGAAGCGTGAGCTGCCGGCGGTATGTGTAGGGGTCCATCATCGTCCGCAGCATCGTCTCGCGCGGGTTCTCCGAGTCCTCGACGATCTTCACGAGGCCTTTGCGGGTGTAGTCGTTGATCTGCTCGCTGTACTTCCCCCACGTCTCCATCTGGTACTTCATCTGGGCGCGGAAGTTGAGCATGTCGATGACGATGGGGGCCGTGGCGATGATGCGGCGGTCGGCGACGGGCGTCAGCCAGCTTGTCCAGCCGCGCTTCGACGCGCCCGAGATCACGAAGCCTTCGACCTTCTCAAAACCCTTCGACCGGCCGAAGGCCTGCACGGCGTCCATCGCCTTCACCGCACTCTTCACCATCGGGAAGAGAAGCGGCCAGGTCTCGTCCCCCGTCTCGAGATACTTCAGCCACGTTTCGGTGATCAGGTCGTCCTCGACCTTGTTTCCCATGAGGGGCTGGTTGGGAACCTGGTTGAGCGTGGCGACCCGGCAGCCGGCCATTGCCGATAATTGGAGGCCGAGGAGCATGTCCCCGTTGCTCAGGCGGTCGCCGTTTTTGCCGCCGCCGACGTAGAGGATCATGTGCCGCGGATGTTCGACCTTCGGCGGCTCGAAGACTGTGAGATTGTGCCGCCAGACGATGTTCTGCCACTTCTGCGACGTGAGTTGCAGGCGGTAGATGGTGGTGCTGCCGACCTTGCGGGTCTCGTCGAGCGACCACGCGAAGTCGGGCTCTTCACGGGCGACGTATTTCTGCAGCGAATCGGGTATCGCTTCAACAGCGGCTTCACGTGCAGGAGGTTTTGGGTCATCTGCCCGGGACAGGGACGGGATGGCCAACACAAGCATCAGGCAGACGCACGAGAACAGGCAGATCCTGGTCAAGGGAAAACGCTCCTTCGTGCGGTCAAGACGACTCTCCATAGAGTCGCACTCGACGTGGTTCAGAGGTTTGAGGCGACGGTGGGAAACGGATTCGAAATGCGTGTCAGTCCCGCAGAGGAGACCGACGGGTCGAACGGAGGTCACTGAGATCATAGTCTGTGCGGCCCGGAGCGGGGGAGTCTCGCGCTGCTGGATGTGCCGTTATCAAACCTTTACGGGTTGGCTTGGGTTGAGGATTCGCTAAGCCCTCAGCCACTCTCCCAAACGTCAGAAATGCACAGCTCAGGCTTCCGAGGTGTGACGCACATTGAACGCGATGCACACCCCTGAGAAGACCAAAGCGAGGGTGTGAGCCGCCGGAGTGGGGCTCAACGAAATTGGCACGCGCCACCAGCAAATACCGGTGGTCTGTTTACTTGCTGAACGTGTTAACCACTGCCGACGATACTGAGTAGTGTCGGGAGTCGAAGAAGACTGTCCGCTTGACCTTCGGGAGATACCGTATGGTGCCCGCGCGAACCCTGTTGATTCCCATCCTGCTGCTACTCGGCATTCGATGCGTGCCGCAGGAAAGCGATTCGCTGGAGCTGAATTGGTCCCGCGCGCGCCTCGCTCAGTTGAGTGTACTGGACTCGGATTGGATTGAGTTTCTTTACGGCACTGGGGACACCGAGGGGGCCGACGAAGAAGCGATCCACAAGCGAATCGATGCAACGTTAGCGCTCATCGAATCCTCTCCCGATCCGCGAATCCGCCAACTCCAGGCGATGGCGATCCATGATGTTCTGCGGTGGCACGGCAACGAAACGTATTTGCCGCGTCTCCTCAAGGCATTGGACGGCGAACCCGAGGAGGAAGTCCGGCGGGCCTTGTTCAATACTTATATGCTCCTCAGCGACTCTTATGGGAAATCGGACGAGGAACTCAAGGTTCTCACGAGTCGCATGAGAGACTCCAGCGATCGGATTCGCATGCTGGCGGCCTTCTCACTCATGGGCGCAACAGACTCTGACGACAACAAATTGAACTCCGAGCATCCCCTTGTTCGAGAACTCTCCTCGGAACGCGACCCGGATATCCGCGCACTCGCCGCCCAGGTATTCGGTCTAAAGTCGGGGCGGGACGACCGCCGAGTGGTCGCTGCGATCCTCCGGGCTTTACGCCAGGAAGAAGAGAATCCGACGCCCCTGGTGGGAACCGTCGATGCGGGGGCCAATCTCATGGGATACGACTTGCGAAGCTCGCTTTTCGCTTACGCGGGATCTCTGGGGCGTGGGGCCGCAGGGCTCGTTCCGCTGATGCTGGACTGCGTGCGGTTCGGCGGACCAGGGACAGGCTTCGACGAGGGCCGCTGGCATCCTCAAACGCTTTACCTCATTGATGCACTGAGAGGCATCGGCGACGCGGCTGATCCGCTGCTGATTGATGCACTGTCTTCACCCTCTGCCCGCGTGCGGCAACTCGCGGCCATTGCACTTTCAGAGCGGAAAGCGGCGCCGCAAGCCGCCGTACCGGTCTTGTTGAAATCCTTGCGGGGAGACTGCGATGGATACTGTGCGTACATCTTCGTCCGCTTTGACGAAGTCGCGATTGGCCGATATGGGGCGGTCGCGGTCCCGGGATTGATCAAGATGGCTGCCCAGAACTCGGAAAATCGACTTCCGATTCTTGCAATCTTGAGAATGGATCAAGACGACGTTGAGGTCACGGAAGCCATCCTTCGGTCAGCCTCGGATTCCGACGCCGCGGTCCGCCTGACCGCGGTAAATGCACTCGAATCTCGAATCAAGCACACCGACATGGTCCTTCGAGCTCTTCCTCAGGCTGAAAATGACCCTGCCGCTGCTGTGGCTGAAGCAGCCCTCGCGGTGCGAGATCGCATCGAACTAAAAATGACGAAGCGAGTTCAATCTGAGAAATGATCAGAGCGCGAGATTGGTGCGAGGCGTTTTTCAACGTCTCAGTTCACAGAGAAATCGACAACAACGGGCCAGTGGTCCGAGCCGATGGGATCGCCCAGTCGACGATCGTGGATCGCGAGGTCCGGCGAGATCAGGACGTGATCGATCGGGATGAGGATGAGCGGACTGGTGGTCGGCCAGGAGGCCTGGAGACCGCGTCCCAGCCGCGAGTCTCGCAGTCCCGACGCCTTTAGCAGATCGGCGAATATCGGCGACCAGGACGTCGTGTTAAGGTCGCCGGCCAGCACGACGGGACCATGCGTTGCCTCACGCGCGGCGAGTTCTCCCAGGGCGGCCAGTTGCCGGTTGCGGAGGCCTGTGTAGTCGCGGCTGATGGGGGGCAGCGGATGCGTGCCGATCAACGTCATCGAGCGTCCATCGAGCTTCAGCCGCGCCAGCAGCGTCGGGACTTCCGAATCGGCAACCTCGATCTCGTCGAGCCCATCGAGCGGAATCTTCGAGTAGAGCGCGATGCCGAAGTTGTCGGGGCGGCCGTGTTCGTGGAAATGCGGGTAGCGGTCTCTCAGGAGAGACAATTCGCGGATCCAGCGGGCATCCACCTCCATCACGAGAATGATGTCGGGGTCCTCTCGCTGGACGAGTTCGAGAAACGGCGCGGCGTTGCGGTTTCCGGTGTGGACGTTGGCGCTGAGCAACCGGATTCGCTGGCCGGTGCTCGATGGCTCATCGGCGGGCAGATACAAGGGCACGATGCGCGCCGCGTTGATGACGAGGACGACAGCCGCCAGAAGTGCCATCCGCCAGTCTCGGAGGACGAGCGAAATCGCCAGAAAGACGGCCATCAGCACGGCGGACTGCACGACGAAATGAGTGGCGAGATCGAAGATCCAGTGTCGGCGGGCCAGCCAGCCAATAAGGGTCGGCGCCGCCATCAGGATGACCGACAGTCGAAAGACGCGCCGCCAGCTGAGACGAGATGCGTTCGAACTCGGATCGGCGGAACTTCCGGCATTCGATGAGGTGGAGTCCATCGGGGCGAACACGCCGTGAGTTTGACCACAGCTGAGTTGGCGTCGAACTCGCCTATTCCACCAATGGACGAGCAATGCCTCATCGACTGAGTGATCGGGTTGATGACCTGCGACTCGAAAGAGCTACTCTGACTCTTGGCGGGTGTCGGTCCACTCGAACACGCCCGAGAGGTCGAACACAAAGCCTGACAGCGCCGCAGGACGATAAAGTTCTCCCGGTCGCACCGTGGTCGTCCTCCATCGACCGGCGACGCGACGATACACCAGCATTTCGTTTTTCTCGGCATCAACAATCCAGTACTCGGAAACTCCGAACTGGAAGTACTCATCCGGCTTTTCGTGGTAGTCGCGGATGATTGACGAAGGCGAAACGATTTCGACGACAATCGCCGGAATCCACGTGGACCAGAATTCGTCGGCGGGAACTTCAGCGGGCGGAACGTCGAGGTAGATGGCCAGATCGGGATGACGATCGGAATTGAGCGATTCGATCGGGATGCGACATTCGCTGCCCGCTGCCACCAGCTGAATTCTCTTTGGGTTCTTCGCCCAGAACGTATCAAACTGACGTCGGGCGAGACTGGCGCGGATGTTATGACGGACTTGCGGGACTTCGATCACGGCAAGAACCCCCCGGCTCAGTTCATAAGTCAGCTCTTCATCGGATTCTGCCTGGACGTATTCCTCCCACGTCATCCGCCGGCCGTCGTCGGCGCGGGTCAGTCGAATGGATCCGATGGACATCGGACGGGACTCCTCAATGGGACGCAAACTCACATGATGTCAGGCCGTCGCCACCGGTTCCCTGGGGGTGGGAGTCGAAAGCGGAGTCGAACGGAAGGCGAACACTGTCATGGACAAGCATCCGAATTGTAGCAGTCGCCCGCCGCCCCCGGACACGGATTTCGGCTCTCGACATTCCGGCATCTCCTACAATCATTCCGCCGCGACGGTGGGCCTCTGCGCAGACATTCCAGCTCTTTGGCTGCTGCGATTTCGCGCAACCTGTCCTCTGCGGAGGCGAATTCCGGAAAGATTTCCGGACTCGGTGCGAATGATTCAGGAGAGCGAACTCTTTCCTCTCGCTTTTCCTGCTTTTTTCCAGGAGTCGATCGATGCGGCGGAACACCAGGCGCGGGCGTAAGGAGGGGGCTGCCGAAGGAATTGATTCGCTGCTGCTGGGCGCCGCCAACGCCCGCAGCCGCGCGATCGGCTTTCATAAGCCCAATATTCCCGCTCCCTCGGCGGATGCCGGCGAAGAACTGGTGACTTACGATGGCGACGCTCACCTGGTGACCGTCGCCCCCACCCGCTCGGGCAAAGGGACGGGGGTCATCATCCCGAACCTCCTCAGTTATCGCGGACCGGTCGTCGTATTCGACCCGAAGGGGGAAAACTACCTTGTCACCGCCCGCTACCGTCGCGAGATGGGGCAGCAGGTCATCAAGCTCGATCCGTTCGGCGTGATCGACTCGGACAGCGACGCTCTCAACCCGTTGGACGTGTTCGACCTGGACCGGGCCGACCTGGAGTCGGACGCCCAGTCACTCGCCGAACTGATCTCGCGCGGCATCACCGGCTTGAAAGAGCCGTTCTGGGACCTGCATGGGAGCGGACTGCACAGCGCCCTGATTGCCCATGCGGCCACGAAGAAGAAGCCGGACGAGCGGAACCTGTGTGCGGTGATCGACGGCATCCTGGCCGATGACGTGGTGCATAGCCTGGCGGTGCTGCTTGATACCGCGGGCAAGAGCATGAACCGCATGGCCTACCGCGAGATCGCGGCTTTCCTGCAGATGCCCGACATCACCCGCGGCGGCGTGTTGGCGACGGCGGTGTCGTACATCAAGGCGTTCGTCAGCCCGACGGTGTCACGGGTCTTCGACAAGAGCACGTTCGATCTGAAGGACGTCGTCGAAGGGAAGCCGCTGTCAATCTACCTGATCATTCCGCCCGATCGGCTGCACAGCCATCGGGCAATCTTGAAGCTGTGGGTGGGAACGCTGCTGAAGGCGGTCCTCAGCCGGCGGCATCGTCCGCAACTTCGCACGCTGTTCCTGCTGGATGAGGCGGCGCAGCTCGAGACCTTCCCGCTGCTCGAGACGATGATCACGCTGTGCGGCGGCTACGGAACGTGGGTGTGGACCTTTTGGCAGGACCTCGACCAGATTCAGAAATGCTATCCGAATAGCTGGAAGACGATTCTCAATAACTGCGGGTCGGTGCAGACGTTCGGGTTCTACAACCGCGACATGGCCACGCAGTGGAGCTCGTACCTCGACACCGGCGTGCATCAGCTCCGCAGCCTGCGGCCCGAGGAGCAGATGCTGGCCATCCACCATCAGGGGGAGCATCGCTGCCGCCGGCTGAACTATCTGCAGGACGAGATGTTTGCGGGTCGGTTCGATCCCAACCGCTTCTACACGCAGACGCCTGCGGCTCAGCCGAAGGCCGATCCGGGGACGCATTCGAGCTCGCTCAACGACGAGACACCTCGTCCCCAGCAGCCTTCGATGCCGGCGTGAGCGCCCGGTTGGTCGGTGCGACTTCCAAGGGGCGCGGGTGAAATGGCTCGCGCCCCTTCCTTTTTTTCCTTTTCAGACGGACTTCGATAACTGTCCGTCGGTGGCGATATCCACGGCGGCCCCGGTCGCGTCCATTCCCGTCGCGATTCCCGACCATGAGGGAGCCTCTGACTTCGTGGCCGGACTGAGGCGGGGAGCACACGCTCGCGCAGCGGCCGCCACGGAATCGACAAGCCAGTTGGCGAAGGACGGGGGCAGGAACGACATGCACCCTACCAGCATGATCAGCCCGAATGTCCACATCCCCAGGCACGCCCCGATGCCGACATGGAGCAGCACTGCCATCAGCAGGACCAGGGGGCGGCACATCGGCTTCCAGACGAGCGACCAGAAGGTGAGCTCCCACGCGACCGTCATGTGCGTCATGAGTTGCGTGATCCAGGGATAGTGGACCAGCCAGGTCATGTCGTTCGACTGGTACTCGAGGTTCGAGAATGCCAGCCACATGGCATCGCCGGTCCACCACGCCGCCCCGAGGAGCTTCGAGATTCCGGCGAAGAAGTAGATCACGCACATCTGAACCTGGATGAGCCGCAGCGCGACGTTGGCGCTGATGGACGGTTGCGGCTTCAGAGCACTCGGATTGGCGGCCGGACCGGCGCGCCATCGCCGCACCCATCGATCAATGGAAACGGCATCTCCGGACGGACCGATGCAGCAATAGAGCGTCAGGAAGGAGTTAACCTGATCGAGCCCGAAGAGGGCGCAGGGAGTGCGGTAGATGTAGGAGACGACGACGACGAACGACAGGATGGACGTCACGCGCGTGGCGACGCCCAGCATGAAGAGCACGAGGACGGTGATCGACGCATAATGGGCAGCCCACAACATGTCGTGCGGGACGTACCACCAGAATGACCAGGCGATTTGATCGCGCTGCATCGTCTCGACGAGCTCGGGAGTGAGCCAGGCGTCGGGTCCGAAGAACGCTTCGAGCTGCAGGCCCCATACGAGATGCGTGTAGACGAGCATGAGCCCTGTGCAGACACGGATCAGCCCCAGGAGCGTCGGATCGGCCGGGACGAACCAGAAGCTGTCCCACTGCCGCTCAATCTCGGCCGTATGGCGGCGAATGCCGTTCCACGCGGATGTCAGAAGTCGTCCCATGAGTAGCTCCCCAGCGGAACTTCGGTGAATCCTTCGGAATCGTCGAGGGTGCGTCCATCCCGAACCGCTTGCGGGGTGGGAAGAAGATGCGTGATGCGCGAGAGGCTGACTTTCCTGGCGCCGTAAGTCCTGCAAAGGTGCCGGGCGTACGATCGGTGCCAGGGCTGCTCGACTTCATCGTCGACGAAGCCGAGGAATTCGCTCAGCATGAAGTGGCGGTGATAGAGGAGCCGCGGGGCGATTCCGCGATGGGGGAACCGGCCTGTCTCCGTCTTTCCGTCCTCGAATTCGAGCGTGTAGCCGACCAGCGTGCTCGAGGAGGGTTCGGGAGCGAAGAAGTGGTAGCCGTGATTCAGATAGAGGAACTGCAGGTAGGGACGGAAGGCGCGCCAGGCGACCTGCACGATCTCGGAACTGGGGGCTACGGCCGACGGAGCGACGATGATCGCGGCGACGTGGTAGAGGATGACCAGACTGACGAGTCGTCGCAGCCAGCGGCGTTGCGGCGGGAGCGTGGTGTTGGACTCGGGCGGAGAGGCGAGTGCCGGCGCAGGTCTGTCAGCGACGGTAGGATCGCCCTCCTGGGTCGCGGCTTCGAGCGAGGGCTTCAGTTCGGTTTCCATTCCTGGGAACTCCCTGAAATGCAACAAGGAGGGGGAAGACACAGCCTTCCCCCTCCCTGGGTAGATAAGAGGCGTTCGGAGAGAACACCATCCGTCTCACACGGACTCAGCGAGCGGCGACCGTGATCGGGGCGACGCTGGCGGAGAGTTCGGTCTCGCCGGCGGTCGGCATGCTGACCACCACTTCAACCGAGGCGCCGGCGCGGACGCGGGCTTCGGCCGTCTTGGTGAGCGTCTTGCCGTCCTGCTCGACTTCGACCTTCACGCTGTAGACGTATTCGCGTCCAGCGACCAGCGACGGGCTGACGAACCGGCGAACCGGGCCGTTCAGCGTCATCTGCTGACCCTGGAGGTAAACCTTCGCTTCGCCCGGCACCTTGACGAGGACCGTCGCGGTGGTGGGCACGGCCTGAACGTGGTGGTGGTGATGATGATGCGTCGGAGTGTAGATCACCGACCCGCCACTCGAGCCGCCCGACGAACCGCCGCTCGATCCGCCCGACGAACCATGGTACCAGCCGCCGCTGCTACCGCTCGATCCGCCCGACGAACCGTAGTAATAACCACCGCTGCTACCGCCGCTGCTGCCACCGCTTGAACCGCCCGACGAGCCGTAGTAGTAGCCACCGCTGCTACCGCTCGAACCGCCGGACGAACCGTAGTAGTAACCGCCGCTCGACCCACCCGAGGAACCCCCGGACGACCCGCCGCTCGACCCACCACTGGAACCGTGATGGCCATGGCCGGCGAACGCCGAACCGGCAACCGCGAGAACCAGAGCACTGACGCCAACCGCCTTATGAGCCAATCGCAACATGATTCCTGCCTCCTCCGTGCAGTTTTCCCATCGATGGTGAATGACACTGTGAGCTGTGTTGAACCGCGTTGGCGGCAGAACCGCCGTCCCCCCAGCCTGGTATTTCCCCCTGTACAACTCAGCTATTTTTCGCTGCGGCCGTGCCACCCCCTTTCGCATGAGTCGCAGTCTCATCGAGGAGAATCAGTCGCCTTCCGGACCGTGCGGGAACGTCCCAAGCGATTGAGGACAAGGGACTTCAGACGACTGAGCGGTCTGCGAGATATGGATCGGCTAGGTCAGATATGACGATGGCGAAGATTATAAGACGGGGACTTCCCGATGCAATTGAAAAACTGGACGGATTGCATGCGATTTCGATAAATGAACAGCTTGAAAGGCTAAAGGAGGCGGCGCAGTTGGCGCAGCATAAGCCGGGACGACATCCAGGATGCGTCGACTACCGCACTGGTCGCCGTCGCCTGCCGGAAGCCTCCTTGTGTGATTTTGAGTCTGACTGACGAGCGAAGAATCCTGCGGGAGCCGCATCGCCCTCTGCGTCGGGTAATGGACTCGCAAAGGGAGCGCGTGTTCCGTCAACTCTTCGAGTTGGGTTCGCCCTCCTGCGGTCCGGTCCTTCGCAAAGCTTCAGACCCGGGCACCCAACCTCAATTCCCAGTGTGGACAAGGCACTTGGACCGCGCGGCCTCGACCGGCGATGTCAGCTGAAAAGCGACGTGAGAGGTTGGCCATCCGATAGCTTCCAAGGGCGACCTGTCGGATCCTGGAACCCCTGTTCGGCTCCAATGCCAAACCGCCAGAAGATCGTCGCCGCGATGTCGGCGGGGGTGACGGGATCGCGGTCCGGGAACGCTCCGATCGAGTCGCTCGCTCCGAACACGGATCCCCCGCGTATGCCCCCGCCGGCGAGCGCAATCGTAAAGCAGTCCGGCCAGTGGTCGCGCCCGGCGCTGGCATTGATCTTCGGCGTCCGTCCGAACTCGGCGACGCTGACGATCAGGGTCGATTCGAGCAACCCGCGGGCTTCGAGGTCTTCGATCAAGGCGGAGAACGCCTGGTCGTGCGGGGGAATGAGTTGGCGATGACGGGGGAAGATCGACTGGTGACTGTCCCAGTTGGCTTCCTGGCCATTGTGCTGGCCATCGAACACCGTGACGAAATCGACGCCGTTCTCGACCAGCCGCCGGGCCAACAGAAGGCTTTGCCCGAGGCGATGGCGTCCGTAGCGGTCTCTGACCGCGTCTCCCTCGTGCGATATGTCAAAGCCGCATCGCACCGTCTCCGAGGCGACCATTTCGATCGCCCGTTCCTGATAGAGCCGCATGGCCGACGAGCTGCGCGTCTCGTCGGAATGAGGCCGATTGAGGGCATGAAGCAGCTGTGTCCGTGCGGTCAGATCGGCGGTGTGGCGTCCCTGAGGGGGTTCGAGCGTTGCAATGCGAAACGCGGGATCGGCGGGATTGGCCTGCACCTGGAAGCGGTCAAATGCTCCTCCCAGCAACCCGGGAATCTGTCCCGGGAGCTGGACGACGTTGTAGATGGTATAAGGGAGGGCGACGTAGGAGAGGACGTTGGCGCGGCTTCCCAGGCCATAGCTGACGGCCGAGCCCAGCGTTGGAAACGACCGCGCCTCATCGGCGAGAAGCTCGAGATCGCCCCCGGCCGGAGTGCGGCCCGTCAGGACTTCGGCCGCGGCGGAATTGTGGTTCCGCATGGGATGGTGAACGCTTCGAACGAGCGCGACCCGATCGAGCACCCGCGACATCCGCGGAAGGTGTTCACCGAGTGCCACGCCCGGCACGGCCGACTGGATGAGCCCGTATTCTCCGCGCACTTCGGACGGGGCGTTGGGCTTCGGATCGTATGTTTCGAACTGGCTCGGGCCGCCGTACGAAAAGAGCAGGATGCAGGACCGTATCCCGGCTCCGCGAGATGATCCGTTCCGGGCGGGGACGGCAGCCGCCTGGGGTCCGAAACCGAGGCAGGCGGGGAGAGCCATCCCTCCCATGCTGGCCAGTTGCAGCCAGCGGCGACGGGAGACGCCGGTGGGGATCGCCTCGGAGTACCCAGTGCCTGGACGCGCCATGGAAACGTCTCCGCCGAAGTCAGGAAGGTTGCCGCTGCGCTACTGAAGACACTCCGAAAGGATCGCGTGTGTGCGGACGATCTCCGCAAGATCGTCGAGTATTTCGTCGAATTGCTCGCTTTGTCCAGAGGCAACGATGACGCCATCGCTTTCGATCTCGTAATCGCGGGCGTCCAAGGTGCCGCGGTCGCGAACGCGGATGATCGGCAGTTCGTAGCCGTCTTTGAGCAACGCCGTTCGCAACCGGACGATGCCGGCGAGCGCGTTCTGATTGGTGGCGAGATCGATCAGGCGGGACCCGAGAAAAAGCTCGAGCCGCACCGCCAGGTTGGACCCGGCTTTGGCGAAGATCTCACGAAATTCGATGCTCATGGAACTCCGTCCTACGGAGAGTGAGCGTATGATCGCGATGACCCAACGCCCATGAAGCTACGGCGCGGCGCGGCGGATGTAAAGGCATGACATGTCAATCGCCATCGTTCCAGCGGACGGACGATCGACAGCGGCTCAACTCGGCGCCGTGATGGGATCGGTGCGGAACGCCTCCGTCGGAGTCTGAGACTCGAGAGTCAGGCGGGAACGTCGTGGGAAGCTGCCTGCGACGACGGTGGCGGCCGCGGGGAGGGTTGTCGCGCGGGACAACAACCAGACCCAGGGCAGTTGGAACGACCTCGCGATGAGAAACTCGCGGGCGGCCTGGAGAGTCAACGCGGCGAGTCCCGCAACCGCCAGGAGAGTTTCCAGGGGATTCGTCCGCGACGAAATCCCGAGGCCCAGCAGAAGGCCGAGTGCCAGGAACGGGAATAACGTCGAGAGCATCAGACGGAGGGACAGCGCCAGCCACCGCAGCCGAGAGCCGCCGATCCAGGCGGCGGAGGAGTCTGTCACGAGGGCCGAGACGGGGCTGGATCGCGCGTCGAGCGTTGCGTTGACCAGCTCCGCGGCCCGCACGCGGCGAACACGAAGGCCCGCCTCGTGAAAGCCGCGCACGAAATGCAGAACCCCCGCGGCGGGAATGGCGAGACGGTCGAAGCCGTCCACTTCGTCATGGGAGATGCGCCGCACGAGCAGGACCGATTCCCCCGCAAGGACGTTCTCCGACGCGTCTTCAACAGGACCCACGGACAGCGAACGTCGGGTTCTCATGAACGACATCGCCCCGCCTGCGGCCGTGAGAAGTCCCGTTCCACGGGCGGGTCGAACGGTCAGGGACGGAATGGCCTCCACCAGATCGGCGCGATGTTGAAGAGCTTCGCGAACGAGGCTGGTCAGGCATGAGGGATGGAACGTCTCGTTCCCGCGGGCAAAAAGCAGCCAGCTGCCGTGAGCCTGATGGACGGCATCGTCCGGAGAAACGCCATCCCGCGCATCCAAGTCGGACTTCCTTGCCACGGAGATCAATCGAAGCCGACCATTCTCGGGCTCGGGACGTTCGAGCCACGACCAGGCCCCCCGGTCCATCCCGGGCACCGCCAGCAGGATCTCGTATCGCGGGTAATCCTGCGAGCGGAGCGACTCGATGCACGCTTCAATCTGTCCCGGCGGCGCCTTGGCGTCCACAACAACCGAAACCATGGGCCAGTAGTCGCCGTGTTCCCAATGGCGGGGCGGGAGTGGTTCCGCGTTGGGAGTCTGCCGCAGCGCGCGGATCCCGCGGATGTTGTGCCAGGCGACCAGGAGGAACGCCGCGCTCAGGAAACTCAGGAAGAGGAGTTGCCAGGGAGACATGGCCAGGGTGGGCTGGGAGGGAGTGGCCAGGCAGCGTCTCCTCCGCTGCGGCCTGTGACCTTGATTCCGCAACCGGCCTCCGTGACGTGGCCGCCCCCCGGCGACCTCGAGTTGCGGTGCGCACCACGATGTGAACGTCTGGCGGAACATCGTCTTCGCCAGAGGCCTCGGTTTGGCCAAACTGCCGGCACCCATTCCTTTTGACATTTACTGGCAAGATGGGCGGCTGTCGCAAGCTTTTCCGATTTTTCCGGATTTTCTGATGAAGCGGACTCAAGCGAGGGGGTCGAGTTTGACGATGAAATGGGTCGTCAGGCCGGAATTCGGTCCTGTTCGGACCTTTTTCGACTGAAGTCCACTCAACTCGGCAGTCTCGTCCCATCCCCTCCCGACGTCGATTGCTCGAAACGCAACTAAGGAAATGACATGACGTTGCTTCGATCGACCACTTCGCTCTGCCTGATCGCCCTCGGCCTCGCTTTCGCCCCCGCCGCCGCTCAGGCCCAGTTCGGACGCAACCTCTTCAACAACCCCTGCTGCAACGTCTGCAAGCAGACTGTCTGCTGCTGTTCCCAACGGACCCGCCCGGTCATCGAGACGCGGATGCGGCCTCAGCAGTGCGTCACGTATCAGGACCGCAAACGAGTCGCCTGCCGCACCGAGGCCTATTGCGAAACGGTTCCCGTGACAAAAGTCGACTGCGTCACGGTCGACGAGGGCTGCTATCAGATGGTCTGGGTGCCGAAGCCGGTCACCAAGTCCATCCCCCGGACCGAATATCATCAGCGGACTGCCTACCGCACCGTCCCGTACGAAGTGTGCGAAAAGGTGCCGGTCACCTACACGCAGATGGTTCCGGAGCAGACAATCCGATATGTCACGGAACACGTCGCCGTCACGACGACCGCTCCCGTTCCTCTCTGCATGCCGCAGCCCGCCTGTCCGCCTGCCTCGGCGTGCGGTCCGTTCGGCATCCCCTCGGTCACTCCGGGATTTGGCGGCGGCGTCCCCGGCATTCCGGGAATCAACGCTCCGCTGGGGACTCCGGCCGGTTTCGGCAACGGGCCGGTGGCGGTTCCTTACAGTGCCATGAAGGAAGGCGTGATGCCGATGACCACGGTGTCGGCCACTCCGAGCCCGGCCGCAACCGGCCTTGTCCCGGACGCACGCTACGCCGAAGTGCACCCGCAGGCCATGACGCAGGTTCCGCTCAAGGGGACCTCGGCGAACTTCACCGGCTACGTGAAGCCGGCCAGCGCCCAGTTCCGGGCCCCTTCGGCCATCGCCGTTCCGCGTCGCACTCGGTGATCCGCCGCGAGAATCACCGAGATCGTTCGTCACGAGTCAACGCGTCCATCATCGAGTCAGACGCCGCAAGTCACGCACACACCCGTGTTCTACGTCACCTGGGACGCGACGTGGAAGGCGGCCGGTCGAAAGACCGGCCGCCTTCTTTTCGTTGGAGAGCCGTCTCTTCGCAGCGTGTTCCCGGGGGCGCCGGAACGGATATGCTGGAGCGACACGACAGACCTTCGAGCTCCTCCATGCGGTCCCATGAATCGAATCGCCTCACGGTGCCGCCGCTCAGCGGCTCGAATCGTCCATGCGGCGGCGATGCTTGCGGCATGCATCGGCCATCCGGCATGGGCGCTTCGCGCCGAGGCGGATGACACGCCCGCGGTGGCGGAGCAACCTCCGCAACAGATTTCACTGACGGATCCGCTTCCCTACGGCTTGCGGCCCCTCGATTATCTCGGGCCGGGCTCGGACGACGTGGTCAGGCTGCTGGGACGGCAGCTCGCGTCGAACGAGGCGTTGCTGCGCTGGAAGCCCCCGCACGGTTATCTCGAGTCGCTGCTCGAAGCGCTGAAGGTTCCGCGGGAATCGCAGTTGCTCGTCTTTTCGAAGACGGCCCTCAATCCGGCGCTGGTGACGCCGAAGAATCCGCGGGCCATCTACTTCAACGACGAAGTCACGGTCGGCTGGGTGCCTGGAGCGGAGGCCCTCGAACTGACAGCGGTCGACCCCCTCAAGGGACCGTTGTTCTACACGCTGAAGCAGGACGAAGGCGTTGCACCGCGACTGATCCGGCAAGAGCGATGTCTCGCCTGCCATGTCGGAACCACGACACTCGGCGTGCCGGGACTCATTGTCCGGAGCTTCGTGCCGGATGACACCGGCAAACCGATCGCCGGCTATTCGCGAATGACGCACGACAGCCCCTTCTCTCAACGATTCGGCGGATGGTATGTCACGGGGACCCACGGCGACGTCCCGCACAGCGGCAACCTGTTTGGCGTGGACGCCGCGGAGAAGTTTCGCCGCGACCCGCTGGCCGGCGCCAACCGCACTCAGCTCCCGGAACCGATCCGAGGAAAGTATCTCGAATCCCACAGTGATCTCGTCGCACACCTGGTGCTCCAGCATCAGGCCCACGGTTTCAATCTGATCACTCGGGTCGGTTACGAGGCCCGGCTCGGCCGACAGTCGAACGCCGAGAGTCTGCTGGTGAGATACCTCCTGTTCGCGGATGAGCCACCGCTCGACGCTCCGATTCGGGGGACGTCCGGCTTCGACGAAGTCTTCTCGCGCGGCGGGGCGGAGGCCCACGACGGGCGATCCCTCCGAAAGCTCAATCTGAAGACGCGATTGTTCGAGTACCGGCTCAGCTTCCTCATCGGAAGTCGCGCCTTCGGGTCGCTCCCGCAAGAGACTCGGCACAGCGTCCTGGACCAGCTCTACCGCGCACTGACGTCGGGCGGAAACGACGGTCCCGCCCGACATCTACCGGCTGGTGAAAGGACGGCGATTGTCGAAATCGTGCGGGAGTCGCTGCCGAATCTGCCGGCGGCATGGACTTCGCGCCCGACTCCGGCCGAAGATGGCCGCGAAGCACTGAACTGATGCACCTGAAATCGACCTGAGCGCTGTCGGCGGTGAGACTTCCGTGCATACAATGAAGCATCCCGCCTGCGAAGTCCACGACCGATTCCGTCCCTGGGTCGATGGCCTCTCATCCACGCTCTGATCTATGATGATGTGTTCGGATGGGATGCGTCGGCGCTCACTCTCGCGGGGTCGCAGTGGCGATCGGACCGCAAGATTTCGCTCCTTTTCCCGGGTCGGCCCGTCATGTTGAAGACATTCGTATTTGCCGCCATCGCCGTGGGCGCCGCGGCCACCGGGGGTTGGTTCTGGACCGCTTCCGCGTCGACGTCGACGACATTCCGCGAAGCGACGGTCGAGCGCGACACGCTTGTGGTCACACTCACGGCGACGGGAACGCTCGAGCCCGAGGAAGTGATCGACGTCGGCGCCCAGGTTGCGGGAATGATCCGCGAATTCGGACACGATCCGAAGACCGACAAGGAAATCGACTATGGGACCGTGGTCGAGCCGACGACCGTCCTCGCGCAGATCGATGACGCCATTTACAAGGAAGAAGTGCAGCTCGCGCGGGCTGCCTGCAAGCAGGCTCATTCTCAGCGGGCCCAGGCGGAACTGGCGGTCGCCCAGTCCGAAGCCAACGTCAAGCGGGCGGAGGCGGACCTCGTGTATGCCAAAGCCCGCTGGGCCCAGGCGGAACGCGACAAGGCCCGTGGCGAAAAGCTCCGGAACACCTCGGCCATTTCGCTGCAGGAACTCGACACGCTGATTTCGATGGCCGAGCAGATGGCCGCCCAGGTGACCATCTCCGAGGCCGCGCTGACCCAGGCGAAATCGACGCTCCAATCGACGAAGTCGATGATCGAAGAAGCTCAAGGGAAAGTCGATCAGGCGGAGGCCTCCCTCCGCAAGGCGGAAGCCAACCTCGGGTACACGACAATCCGCTCGCCGATCCACGGCGTGATCATCGATCGCCGCGTCAACATCGGCCAGACGGTCGTCGCGAGCCTCAACGCTCCCAGCCTGTTCCTCATTGCGAAGGACCTGACGAAGCTGGAAATCTGGGCGAGCGTGAACGAGGCCGACATCGGCCAGATCCGCATCGGTCAGAAGACGCGGTTCACGGTCGATGCGCACCCGGACGATTCGTTCCAGGGAGAAGTCTCGCAGATCCGCCTCAATGCGACGATGACACAGAATGTCGTGACGTACACGGTCGTGGTCACGGTCGACAACAAGGACAACAAGCTGCTGCCGTACCTCACGGCCAACCTCCAGTTCCAGGTGGCGAAGAAGGAGGACGTGCTGCTGGTGCCCAATGCCGCGCTCCGGTGGCAGCCGCGTGCGGAGATCGTTCATCCGGACGTGCCGCGCGGCGCGCCGGAATCGGCCGGCGGCGGGACGGGGTCGAGCTCGGGACGAAGCGGAAAGGGACGTGGTGGAAATGCCCCCCGCAATCAAGCGATGGTCTGGGTCGAGGATAATGGTTTCGTCCGGCCGATCCCGGTGACGGTGGGGGCGACCGACGGCGCGAAGACCGAGGTGAGCGGCGACAGCCTCAAGGAAGGGATGAAAGTGGTGATGGGCGAGGTGCGTCGGGCCGATGCGTCGTCGAAGACCGTCAATCCGTTCCAGCCGCAGATCTTCAACCGTCGGCAGCAGCAACAACAGCAGGGGCAGCAAGGCAAATGAGCGCCCTCGCGTCCCACTCCAGTCCCGGTCTCTCGACGCAGCCGCGCCGCACCCAGGGCGCCGCACCCGATGAGCTGATCCGGCTCGAAGAGATCACGAAGACGTACCACCTCGGCGAGGTGGACGTTCCCGTGTTGCGGGGCGTTTCGCTCTCGATCCGGCGGGGCGAATTCGTCGCGCTGATGGGGGCGAGCGGGTCGGGCAAGAGCACGCTCATGAATCTGCTGGGGTGCCTCGATCGTCCGACGTCGGGGCAGTTCTGGCTCGACGGGGAAGACGTCTCGCAGCTCTCTCCCGACCGCCGCGCGACGTTGCGGGGGGAGAAGCTCGGATTCGTCTTCCAGAACTTCAACCTCCTCCCGCGGACCTCGGCCCTCCAGCAAGTGCTGATGCCGCTCGAATACGCCCATCACGAATGGACCGCCCGCGAAGCAGCCGACCGCGCGCGGATGCTGCTGGAACGAGTGGGCCTCAGTCACCGCACCGACCACGAACCGTCGCAGATGTCCGGCGGCCAGCAGCAGCGCGTCGCCATCGCCCGCGCCCTCATCAACGATCCCCCGCTTCTGCTGGCTGACGAACCGACGGGGAACCTCGATTCGACGACGAGCCGCGAAGTGCTGGAGCTTTTCCGGCAGCTCAACGAGGACGATGGAATCACCGTCCTGCTCGTCACGCACGACATGAACGTCGGCCGCGCCGCGCGCCGCATCATCCGCCTGCACGACGGACTGGTGGTGGAAGATACGGGGGAAGGGGTCAGGATTCGGGAATCAGGAATCAGGGAAGACTAAGAGCACTATTGAACTGAGAAGCGGATTCGTCCATTCCCATTCACGAGCCCATTATTCGAGCCTCGTCTCACAATCGTTCCGGCAGCCTCTGTCTTTCCCTGATTCCCGATTCCTGACTCCTGACCCCTTCTTCCCCATGCCTTCCCGCACCCTTCGAACCGCCGTGGGCGCTCTGCGCCGGAATGTGATGCGGTCCGCGTTGACGACGCTCGGCATCGTCATCGGCGTCGGGGCCGTCATCTGCATGATGGAGATCGGCAATGGTTCCGCGGGGGCCGTGCAGAACACGATCGCCCGGATGGGGGCGAACAACCTGATGATCGAGCCCGGGGCCGCGACCAACGCCGGCATCAGCTTCGGCGGCGGTTCGGCCCAGTCGCTGACGATCAAGGATGTGGAGGCTCTCACCGACGAGTGCGGAGAGTGGATTTCGTGCGTCGCTCCCGTGGTCCGGGCGCGGACGCAGGTGGTCTATAACAGCCGTAACTGGGTTCCGTTCTACCTCTATGGAACGACGCCGGAGTTTCTCGACGTCCGCGAGTGGCAGGACCTGACGGCCGGCGACATGTTCACCGATCAGGACGTGCGAGGCGCCAACCAGGTCTGCGTCATCGGCCAGACGATCGCGACGAACCTGTTCGGACAGCAGTCGCCGATTGGGTGCGACGTGCGCCTCAACAACCAGCCGTTCAAGGTCATCGGCGTCCTGTCCCCGAAGGGGGCGAATATGATGGGAATGGACCAGGACGACGTCTTGCTGGCGCCGTGGACCTCGATCAAGTTCAAGGTGGCGGGGCAGAGCGTCACGAACACCAACCAAAGCGCGGCGGCCGCCGCGGCGACCGGGACGAACACGCCTTCGCCGACGTTGAACGAGCGTTATCCCAGCAAGGCGCTGACACTCTATCCGACGGCATCGGCCAACCAGGCTCTCAACAATCCCCGGGTCGATCGTCTCTCAAGCGTCAGCGTGATCTGGGCTCGCCTGCACACGCGCGACAACATCACGAGCGCCCGCGCGGCGATTGACGACGTCCTCCGCAGGCAGCATCGCCTCCGCGCCGGCGTGCCGAACGATTTCACCGTCCGCGACATGACCGAGCAGAACAACGTTCTCGGCTCGACATCGCAGCTGATGTCGGGGCTGTTGCTGGCGGTGGCTCTCATCTCGCTCGTCGTCGGCGGCGTCGGCATTATGAACATCATGCTGGTCTCGGTGACCGAGCGGACGCGCGAGATTGGCCTGCGGATGGCGGTCGGCGCGCGGCCGAGCGACATCCTGCGGCAATTCCTCGTCGAGGCGGTGCTGCTGTGCCTCATCGGCGGCGGACTGGGGATCGCGCTGGGCCGCGGGGCGTCGGAACTCGTGCGGATGATCATGCGCTGGCCGACGGAGATTTCGATCGGGGCGATCATTGCGTCGGTCACGGTCTCGGGGCTCGTCGGAGTGATCTTCGGCTTCTATCCCGCATGGAAGGCGTCGCGGCTCGATCCGATCCAGGCGCTGCGCTACGAGTGAGCGGCGAACGCAGGAACATGGCGTGGCTCTTCCTTCATGGGGCTCGTCGAGTGTCGGGATTCGCCTGATGGTCGTGCGGGCGGTTGTCGCTCCAATGAGGATCTGAGACGATTCGTTGCCAACTCGGGTCGCGGTCCGGCACTTGAATCGAATGCCGACCGTTGCGTTCGAGGTCGCGGTCCGTCATTCCCTCACGAAGGAGCTTCCATGATTCGCCCGATGATTCGTCCCCTTGCGTTGGCACTGGTGCTGCTGACGGTTTCCGGCCCTCTGTTCGCGGCCGTGCAGACGAAGAAAATTGCTTACAAAGACGGCGACGTCGAACTGGAGGGGACACTCGCGTGGGATGACGCCAAGTCGGGCAAGCGTCCCGGCGTGCTGGTCGTCCATGAGTGGTGGGGCCTCGATGACTATGCCCGCGGTCGGGCCAGGCAACTCGCCGAGATGGGCTATGTCGCCTTCGCCCTCGACATGTACGGCAAGGGAAAGCTGACCGAGCATCCCGCTGAAGCCCGCGAGATGGCAACCACTATCCGCAGCAACCAGGATGCGTGGCGAAAGCGGGCGATGGCCGGGCTGGAGATCCTGAAGAAGCAGGAGCACGTCGACTCCGGCAAGCTCGCCGCCATCGGCTACTGCTTTGGCGGCTCGACCTGTCTGCAGCTGGCGTACGCGGGGGCCGACCTGAAGGCGGTCGCCACGTTCCACGCCGCCCTGCCGACTCCGACCGCTGAGGAAGCCTCGAAGATCAAGCCGAAGATCGACGTGTTCCACGGTGCGGACGACAAATTCATCATGGAGTCGACGATCAAGGCGTTCCGCGGGGCGCTCGACAAGGCCGACAAGCCTTACAAGTTCGTGTCGTATGCGGGCTGCGTCCACAGCTTCACGGTGCCGGACGCCGACAAGCGCGGCATCGAAGGGATGAAGTACGACAAGCATGCCGACGAGGATTCGTGGAAGCAGATGAAGGAGCTCTTCGCCGAGACGCTCAAGTAGGGCGTTGCAGTGGGCCAGCCGAAACCACGGAAGACACGGAACGCACGAAAGGGGAATACAGGCCGCGAATTCCTGTTTCTCGCGTTCGGTGTCTTGCGAGTTTTTTCCTGGTGCATGATCGCTTCGTGGCTGAAACGTCTGCTTGTGAAGGTTGCCCGGGATGCGGTCGTTTCACGGCAACGGACGAGGTTTATGTCAGATCCGCGGCTCAATCGACATTCCATATCGAGGGGTGACGTTCATGCTTTCGAGGATATGTTGCACGGTTTCGGCAGCGGTTGTCTATGGCGTCATCGTCTCTTCGGCAAACGCGAATCCCCCTTCGCCGGCACGACCCGCCGGTGATGTGCGTACGGTATCGCTTGGCGAGCTTAAATTCGACGACCCGATTCTGAAGGACAAATTCCACCGGTACTATCGGACCGCGAGCGCCAATTCACGCGAGGGCTGGATTGTGCGTCCGCTGTCGACCTTTCCGAGCAAGGAAGCCCGCGGAGTTTACTACGCTTCGTGGGCTCCGTTCGACGAAGACGGGCATCTGCCGCACAACTATTATGGCCCGCGAGAAGTCCTGGCGATCGGCCTCAGCGCCATTTATGACGCCGACTCATCCGATCCGGCGGATCGAACGCGGATTGTGGGCCTGTCACTTGTCAGCCGCTGGAAACCCGCGGGCGCCGGGTGGATCGCTTCCCTTCATTACCGCACGTTGAATTGCCGGCCGACTCCGCGCTCGAAGCAACCCGACGAATTCTTCGAGGCCCGCTTCACTCCAAATCCCGAGCTGTATCGTGCGACGCCGGAAGTCGCGTTGATCACTCTCCGTCGTGTGGGAACTGGTTGGTATGCCCGGTCGTTTCCATTCCCGACTTCCGCGACCAAGGACGAGCAATCGACGAACTACGAGGTGAACGTGTCGACCGCGACTCTTGACGAGGTGCAGCGGGAAAGGCGCGATCCCCCGGATGCCGATCTCCGCCGAATCCTTTCGTCGTCGGAAGCGATGCGCGACTTCGGCGTGCGCGAATTCGAAGGGTTGCTCGAACAGCTCGACGTGGAGATTCCTTCGGGAAAGGCCGTGAAATCGGCACGACTCCATCGCATGCTGCGATTCAATGAGGATCCGTCCGCGCTGAAGAGCAATCGTCCCCTCTCGGATGATGAACGCCAGGAAATGCTGCGGCAGTCTCGTGCGGAGATCGAGCGTCGAATCCGCATCCTCAAGGACCATCATCGCGAAATGTACCAGTCGCTTGATCGCTCGTTTCCTATCGCCGAGTTGCTTCAAGAAGCAAGTAAGAAGTAAGACGTTGCCGAGAGCGTCGAGCAGCCGACCTCTCCGTCGCATTCGACGGACAGGGACGACCCCACGCACTGGTCGATCTTCGGCTCTTCCTTGCTGTGTGCCGATGTTTTCGTGTATCGGTGGCACCGATGCTTTGTCTAGGACCTGCGGTCCGCTCTGCTTCAACACAACACTTTCACTCGCTGAGCCCTTCCATGGATCGACGCGAATTCCTGCATGGTCTGACGGCCGGACTTGCGGCTCCCGCGCTTGCCACTCTGATGGGCGGCGATGTGTTCGAGGGGATGGCGCGTGCGGAGGAATCCGCGACGAAGCCGGTGCTCGAACTGGGGACCACCCCGAAGACGGTCGTCTGCCTGGGGGACAGCGTCACCGGCGTCTACTACCACACCGGCGGCGAGCGGGCTTATCCAGAGCTGCTGGAAATCGCCCTGAAGAAGGTTCATCCCGGCGCGGCGGTCAGCGTGATCAATGCCGGAATCAGCGGCCACACCACCGAGAACGGCCTCGCCCGGCTCGACAAGGATGTGCTGTCGAAGAAGCCGAATCTCGTCACGGTGACGTTCGGCCTCAACGACATGGGGCGGCTGCCTGCGGAGAAGTTCCGCCAGAATCTCAAGACGATCGTCGAGCGGTGCCGTGCGGCGAAGAGCGAGGTGATGCTCTGCTCGACGAATGCGGTGATCAACACCAGCGGCCGGCCAATTCCGAAGCTCCTGGAGTTCAATGAAATCACCCGGAAGACGGCGGCGGAAGTCGGCGTGCCGTTCTGCGACACCTATGCGGCCTACGATGCGGTCGAGAAGAAGGACAGGTGGGATTTCCGGCTGACGCTCAGCGATGAAATTCATCCCAATCTCGACGGGCACAAGATCATGGCCCGGGCCCTCTGCCGGGCGATCACCGGCAAGGACGCGTCGCTCGATGACCTGCTCCCGCCGCCGGCCCTGACGAAGACCCTGGCCAAATGGAAAAAGAACGAGCCGGTCAAGGTTCTGGCGATGCCGCCGTACGAGGCGTCCATCGGTTCGACACTGGAGAAGGTCGCTCCCGGCGCGAAGATCGAGGTGGTGGCGTGGCCGATCGAGGGGAAGACACTCCCGCAGCTCGATGCGGATGCCAAGGCCCGTGTCCGGGCGCTAAAGCCCGACCTGGTCGTCATCGCGGTTCCCCGGTCGGCCCGGGCGACGTCGGATGAGGAGTTTGTCCGTTCGTACCTGTGGGTGATGAACTGGTCGCTCAGCTTCGGCACGAAGGAATGGGACGCGGTCGTCGTCCATCCGAACGTGGCCGATCCCAAGGGATCCGACACGCACGACGCACTGATTCCCCGCCTGGTGAAAGGGCAGGACCTTTGGCTCGTCGAGCGAACTGCGAAAGACGCGGATGCGTCGCCGGCGGCAATCCTCGAAGCCTTCCTGAAGCGGCAGGCGACGAGCTGACTGGAACCGCAGGACGGTCGCACGGGCGCTCCTGCCCGTGAGAACGGTCGCGATGCCGCGAATTGATTCGAAGAACTGCGATAGACGGGCAGGAGTGCCCGTGCGACGAAGTCCCGGAGCCCGTTTTCATGACCCCGCGCATCGCCACCGTTCGTCCCGTCGAAGAGTCCGAAGCGAGCGGGAAGGTTGCGGCGATTTTCGCCGACATCCGGGCGACGAAGAACATCGACTTCGTCCCGAACATGTGGCGCGTGCTGGCGACCAACGCCGACCACCTCGAACTCGTCTGGACGCGGCTCAAGGCGTTGATGCATCCGGAAGCCGCGGGCCGCACCTCGCCGCTCGACGCCGCCACCCGTGAAATCATCGCCCTGGCAGTCTCCGCGACGAACGGCTGCAGCTACTGCGTCAATTCACACACCGCCGCCCTTCGCAAGCTGGGCGTGAGCGCCGAGACGCTGGGCGAAGTGCTGGCGATCGTCGGGCTGTTCAACACGACGAATTCGCTCGCCGACGGATACCAGGTGGAGCCGGATGTGCTGCCGCCGCTGGACTGACGGCCGTCAGGCCATGCTTTCGCACGAGATCGTGTCGAGCCGGCGCTCGCTGCGTGAGATTCCGCCACGGCCATTCGACGAATGGCAGAACGTCATGCGGAGCTTGAGGGCAGCCTTGGTTGGCGCCTTCAGTGGCGGATCGCGGGATTGCCGGCCACAGCGCTCTTGAGCAGAGTCCACGCCTGACCGCTGCGGTCCGCGGTCAGATTGCGTTCCTTCGGGGGAAGCCCCCGCAAGACGCGTCCCAGGTCCGTCAGGACGAGGTCGCTGCTGGCATAGTAGGAGTGCCGCAGTCCGAACAGGCTGGTGTCGACCGCCGACGCGTCGATCACTTCGATCTTCGGTATCTCGGGAAAGAGCGTGAGGTGCCGGCCTGCCTGCCCGAGCCGGGAGAACCCGTGGAACTTGTTCGAAGCGACCAGCGCCCGGTCGTTCGACGACGCATAAATCACGACGCGCTCGGCCGCCTGCACAATCCGCGGTGCGATGTCCCGCTTGAAGATCTCCGCATCGATGTCCGGGGCCGTCAACACCACCTGGTTGTACTCGGGGACTGCTCCAAAGCTTGGTTGTCGCACCATCCGCTCCAGGGCGCGGGCGACAATTCGGTTCCCCATGCTGTGGGCGATCAGGTGAATCCGCTTCGCGCCGCACGACAGCGCCACCGCTTCAAGAAACTCGGTGGCCTGGGACTCGGCCCAGGCGGCGGTGTTCTCATCGATGGTGTAGTCGACCAGATCCCCCTGAGCGGGCCAGCTGAAGAGGATCGGCGCCCCGCGAAACTTCAGATCGTAAGCAATCTGGGCTGTGCGCCGGGCGGCATCCTCGAAGGTCACGTTGTATCCGTGGACGAAGATGAAGGCTTCCTGGTCTTCCGACCGCGAAATCGTCGACTGCAACTCGCTCAAGAACCGAGAGCCGTCCGTCGGCTCGACCGAAACGAGCATGACGTGCTTCTTCGGGTTCTCGCGAAACTCGAGCTTCCAGATGCTGGGGGCCTCGAGCTCGCCCGTCTGATGGACGCGGGGGATGCTGACGTCGCACACGCCGAACTGCAGCGGGCCGCGCGCGCTGGAGTAGAAATCGCCGGGGTCGGTGGAGGTGGTCGCCGCACGATTCGTCCCATAGAACACGCGAACGAGCGTGGAGGGAGCATTGCGGTCGACCTCGACGGAGCGATCGGGGGAAGCTCCGGCCTCGGGTTCGTCGTGGCGGGCCGCCTCGGGGGCGGGGGATCTAGCGTTCCCGCCGCATCCGGTCAGTGCGAAGCCGCCCAGCAATAGAATCAGGAACGACGTCCGCATGCCTACCTCCCTGCAGCACGATCGAAACGGGGCGAGCCAGGCCCGCCGGCGTCGCGCGGCCTCCTCCGGAAGCGCCACGACGCTCTGCGAAACCGCGGGACGCTATCCGCCTTTGCCTTTCGACTCAAGACGATTTTTGTGCACAGAGCCGCCCTCAGGCGCCCTGTGACTCTCCCCGTCTCGTCTTGAGCGCATTCCTGAAATCCATCCGCCGAATTGCGGATGGATCGAGATTCGGCCCTTCGACCGTCACAACCGGCGCCGTCGTCCCCTCGGAAAACCCGTGCGATCGTCAGCATCGTCGCGATCCCACAGAGAATCCGTGGTTGGCGGAGCAAATCGCGCCCGTCCCTCGCCGACATCCGACCTAGGCTTTCGCGATGTGTCGAACAAGAGCCGTGACATCAGGCGGCCCTCTCGTGCGGGATCCGGCTTCGATGATGACCGTGCAGCGAAGGAACCTTACCCGTTTCGGCATGCGGCGCGGCGCGGCGCTGGTCGAAATGGCGATCTGCGTTCCGCTCATCGTGGTGATCGCCTTCGGCGCGATCGAAGCCACCAATGCCATCTTTCTGCAGCAGGCCCTGACAGAAGCCGCCCACGAAGGGGCACGCACCGCGACTTCGATCGGCAAGACCGAAGAGGACGCCCGCACCCGCATCGAACAGATCCTGACCGCGCAGGCCATTCACGGCGCGGAAGTCTCGATTGAACCTCCCATCTCATTCGACACCCCCGTGGGGCAGATCGTCACCGTCACGGTCTCAGCGCCGGCCAACAACAACAGCGTCGGCATCCAGTGGTACTTCAAGGACGCCCCGCTCAAGGGGACCGTCGTGATGATGCGACAGTAGGCTTCGGGATGTGAGGTCTGTTCAATCTTCGCGCCCGGCATTTCTGCGAGTCGAACCATGAAGCTGATCCCCGCGATTCCCCGCCGCCTGACCGAGGCCGCAGGCCGCGTCCGTCGCCGTCGCGGCGCCGCCCTGGTGCTGGTCGCCGGATCTCTGGTCGTGCTGCTGGCGATGGCGATGTTCTCGGTCGACGTCGCTTACATCCAGCTCACCCGCACGCAGCTGCGGGCCGCGACCGACGCCGCCGCGAAGGCGGGGGTCGACAAGATGGGGCAGTCGCAGAGCGTCGACGAAGGGATTCAGGCGGCGATCGACATGGCGGCGATGAACCACGTCGCCGGCCGGCCCCTGCACATCACCAAGGGGGACATCGAAGTGGGCCGGGCCGACCGGCAGTCGGACGGCTCGTGGAACTTCGTGCCGAACGGCAAGCCCTACTCGGCGTTGCGGGTCAATTCGGAGATGAACGAAGGGAACCAGAACGGGGCCATCAACCTGTTCTTTGCCGGCATCTTCGGATCGTCGAAGTTCACGCCGGAAAAGATCTCGACGGCCGCCCGCCTGGACCAGGAGGTCTGTCTCGTCCTCGATCGTTCGCACTCGATGTGCTTCGATCTGTCGGGCGTCGACTGGGTCTATCCGCCCGGCATTCCAGGTCCTCCAAGCTCGGTGCAGTATGCGCCCCACCCGACCAAAAGCCGCTGGGCAGCCTTGATGGGGGCTGTCGATTCCTATCTGGACATCGTCAGCAAGACGGCTCCCACGCCGCGCGTGGCCCTGGTCACATGGGCCTCGGACATCACCGAGACTTCTCTCGAGTCGCAGCTTACCAAGATCATTTCGTCCGCCGTTTCGTTCGATCTGCCGTTGCTGACCGACCTGAAGCAGATCAGCCAGCTCGTCCATGGACGGGCCGACAAGCCGATGCTGGGCGCGACGAACATGGCAGGCGGGATCGATGCGGGGGTGCAGGTGCTGACCGCCACGAACGTGAGACCGCTGGCCGTCAAGACGATGATCCTGATGACCGACGGTCTGTGGAACCGGGGCCGCAATCCGGTCGAAGCGGCCCAGGACGCCCGGGCGGCCGGCATCATCATTCACGTGGTCTCGCTGCTGCCGAATGCCGACTCACCGGATCTCGACCAGATCGCAAAGATCACCGGCGGTCGGCGTTACCGTGCCAGCAACGCGGCGGAGCTGAAGGCCGCCTTCGAAGAGATCGCGAGGACGGCTCCCGTGATGCTGACCGAGTGATGACCACCATGGCGTCGGCTCGTCGGCTGCAGCGATCCTGTCCGGTGTGACGACTCGCGAATGTGATTGCTCATTCTTCCGTCGGTGCTCTATGCAGAAATCAGCGGTTCGCAAGCCCTTGTCGCGGCGTCGCGGCGCGTTGACGGTCGAAATGGCGCTGGTCACCCCGGTGCTGTTTCTGCTGTTGTTCGCCACGGTCGAGTTCAGCCGCGTGAACATGGTCCGCAATACCGTGAAGAACGCGTGCTTCGAAGGGGCGCGCCGCAGCTCGCTTCCCGGGGCCACCGCCGACGACGTCCGGGCGGTGACCGAGAAGCTGTTGACCGACGTCGGCGTCAAGAAGGCAACCGTCGAGGTCTTTCCAAGCGTGATCGACAACTCAACGAAATCGGTGATCGTGCACGTGTCGGCTCCGCTGAACGCGAACGCCTGGGTGTCGCCCCACTTCTTCAAGAACGCTGTGATCGAACGGACCTGCCGGCTCAACCGCGAGTACATCAATCCGGCCGATGCGGACAAACCCGACCCGCTCGACAAGATGGAGCTTTCGCTCATCCCGAATGAAGTGAGCGAACTGGACGAACTGCTGGCGTCGGGCGGGATCACGGGAGCCGACCTGTTGGCCGCGACGACCTCCACGGCCAGCGGCGCGGCGGGGACCGTGGGGAGCACCGTCGCGGGAGTGACCGGGACGACGGGGAGCACCAGCGTCTCCGGCAGCAGCGCAGGGTCCGTCACGGGATCCTCGGGGAGCGGCAGTACGAGCGGATCGGGAAGCGGAACGGCCGGCGGATCGTCGAGCACGGCGACGAGCAGCGGTGCGTCGAGTTCGAGCTCCAGCGGCAGCACGGCATCAGGGGGGGGCACGTCCGGGAGTGGCACATCCGGTACTGGATCATCGGGCGGCGGGTCGTCCGGCGCCAGCGGCGGC
Source organism: Planctomycetaceae bacterium (assembly GCA_020850695.1). Taxonomy (GTDB): domain Bacteria; phylum Planctomycetota; class Planctomycetia; order Planctomycetales; family Planctomycetaceae; genus JADZEF01. The sequence continues at coordinate 44,728 of JADZEF010000067.1, forward strand.
GGATCGGGGACGGCGGTGGCCGGCACGGGTTCGGGATCGATCGGCACGGGCACGACCGGATCCGCGGGAGGCACGGCCGGCTCGACCTCGAGCGGCTCCACTTCCAGCGGATCTTCATCCGCGAGCGGCTCATCGGGAAAAACGACAGGTTCATCCCTTTTCGATCTAATGAAAAGGGCTCGCGAGGAGCGTGAATCGCGGGACAGGGATCGCTACCGTCGCGGTCGCTGACGGCCCAGAGCTGCGGATGCGACAAGCACGGTTGGCGATGGCAACGTCCAAAGGATAAGTTGACATCGAATGGCCTGCGGTCCTCGCGGCTTCGTTGTCGCATGTCGGGCCCATCTTCAGACGGCAGGGAGCCCGCCGACACGATGTCCGATTCGCAGCCTTCCCTCGTTCTCGCCAGTCGCAATCGCAAGAAAAGCGTGGAACTCGCCGAGCTGCTCGCCCCGCACCGCATCCTGGTGGTGAGCGTGGCTGAGTTTCCTGCGATGCACGAGGTCGTCGAAGACGGGGACACGTTCGCGGCGAACGCCGTGAAGAAGGCGTGCGAGACCGCGGCGCGGATTGGTCGCTGGGTGCTGGCCGAGGACAGCGGGCTGTGCGTCGATGCTCTCGGCGGCGCTCCCGGAGTCTACTCCGCTCGATACAGCGATCCGGGGGCGACCGACGAGCGGAACAACGCGAAACTCCTGGTCGAGCTCGCCGACGTTCCAGACGAACGCCGCACCGCCCATTACGTCTGTCACGTGTCGATCGCGGACCCTACAGGAAGGTTGCGGCTGTCGATCGAGGAAACCTGTCGCGGCCGCATCGCCCGCGAGTCCCACGGAACGGCCGGCTTCGGCTATGACCCGTACTTCCTCATTCCCGAATATCACGCGACGTTCGGAGAACTGGGATCTGCGGTGAAGCACGCGATCAGCCATCGGGCCCGCGCGCTGCGGCGATTGATTCCCGAGCTGGTCAATCTGCTGCGGTCCGAGCCAAGCGTGGGATAGGCTGACAGGCGGGAAGGCTGACAGGACAAAGACTCTATCCCACGAATTCGAGTTCGACCGGCTTCGGAATGATGCGGGCTTCGTAGGCGCGTTCGAGCAGCTTCGCCACCGCTTCGCGGCCGCGGGGGCCGAAATCGATCGTCCAGTCGTTGACGTACATGCCGACGAATTTGTCGGCCTGGCTCCGGTCAAGGTCGCGACCGTACTGCAACGCGTGCTCGAGCGCTTCCTTCCGGTGGGCGAGCCCGTACTCGATGCTCTTCTTCAGCAGGGCAGTCACCTCGTCCATCGCCTGCCTACCAAGATCCTTGCGGATGGCGTTACCCCCCAGCGGCAGCGGGAGGCCGGTCTCGTCGTACCACCACTTGCCCATGTCGACGACGAGGTGCAGCCCCTGATTCTGATAAGTGAGCTGACCTTCGTGGATGATCAGGCCCGCATCGGCCTCGCCCCGCTCGACCACGTTCAGGATCTCGTCGAACGGCTTCACGAGGGGCGTAAAGCTGTCGCCCAGCAGCAGCTTGAGCGTGAGGAACGCGGTCGTCAGTGTGCCGGGGACGGCGATGGTCTTGCCCCGCAGGTCGCCGATGCCGCACGGCTGGCGCGTCACGACCATCGGGCCGTACTTGTCCCCCATGCTGGCCCCGCACGCGCACAGGGCGTAGCGGTCGGTGATGTAGGCGTAGCCGTGCAGGCTGACGGCCGTCAGTTCCAGCTCGGCGTTGAGGGCCCGGCGGTTGAGGGTCTCGATGTCGACCAGCTCGTGCGTGAACGTGTACCGCCCCGTGTCGATCTTGTCGTTGGCCAGGGCATGGAACATGAACGCGTCGTCGGGGTCCGGGCTGTGGCCGACGCGGATCAGGATTTTGTCAGAGCTGGGCATGGGGACTTCGGCAAAGGGCGAGAAAGGCAGAAAGGCACCGCGAACCCTCAAGCGACGATCGAACGCCGCTTGCGGGTTCGCGGTGTGGCGGCTTCACGTTGCTGGATTTTAGACCCATTCATTACGATGGGCCACCGAGGGGGAAGGAATGGGAAGAGAGGAGTCAGGAGTCAGGAGACAGGAGTCAGGAGAAGGCCGGCTAGTCACACTTGTCTCCGTCATCTGCGAATACCTGCTCCCTGTCGTCGAGACAACCGGCCGCTGGCTCACGGGTTCCGCTCTCTCACGTTATCACTCCTGTCTCCTGACTCCTGACTCCTTCCCCCCCATGATCCTGCTTTCCGCACGCGACGTCGTTCGGCAGTACGACACCGAGCCAGTGCTTCGGGACGTCAGTTTCGAGGTGCGGCCGGGGGAGCGGATCGGGCTGGTCGGTCCGAACGGAACGGGAAAAAGCACGCTGCTGCGGATTCTGGCGGGAATCGACGACTGCGACAAAGGAGAGGTCGAACGCCATCCGTCGGCGACGATCGCGATGCTCGAGCAGGAGATCGAACTGCCGGAGGAGACCACGCTGCTGACGGTCGCCCGGGCGGGACTGACGCACCTCTACGATCTTCAGCACGAGGCGGTTGAGCTGGCCCACGCCATGGCGGCCGAGAAGGACGAGGCGACGCTCGCCCGCCAGCACAAGCGGTATGACTTCCTTCAGCAGGAGCTGCATCGGCTCGGCGCGTACAACATCGACCACCGGGTCGATGAGGTACTGCAGGGGCTGGGGTTTTCGGACGAAGACCATCATCGCCCTCTCAGCACATTCAGCGGCGGCCAGCAGAACCGGGCGCTGCTCGCGCGGATGCTGCTTCGCAATCCGGACGTGATGCTCCTCGACGAACCGACGAACCATCTCGACATCGCGGCTACGGAATGGCTTGAGGGCTGGCTCACGCGGGCGCAGAACGCCGTCATCCTCGTCAGCCACGACCGCTACTTTCTCGATCGCGTCTGCACGCGGATCATCGAATTGTTCGAGGGACGCGCGACCGATTACCCGGGCAACTTCACCGCCTATTGGACCCAGCGCGAAGAGCGGGCAAAGGTGTTGCGGCGGACGGCCGAGAAGCAGCAGGAGTACATCGAGCGGACCGAAGACTTCATCAAGAAGAACCAGTACGGCGTGAAGCACGCCCAGGCGGCCGATCGCGAGAAGAAGCTCGCCCGCCTCGAAGCGGTCGAGACCATCAGCGAGATTCCGACGCCCGTCATCAACTTCGGCCAGGCGACCCGCACCGGCGACATCGTCATCGAGGCCCGCGGACTGACGAAGGGTTTCGGCTCCGCGCCGCCGCTGTTTCAAGGGGTCGACGTGCAGATCTGCCGAGGCGAACGCGTTGGCGTGCTGGGCCCCAACGGCAGCGGTAAGACGACATTCCTGCGGACACTTCTGGGAGAGCTTCAGCCCGATGCGGGGACGTCGCGGCTGGGGGCCGGCGTGAAGATCGGCTACTACGATCAGCAGCTGACGAGCGTCGATCCGAGCCTTGATGCGATTGAGGCGGCCCGCCCCGCGGGGGACATCAGCTTCACGCCCGGCGTGCTGCGGAATCTGCTGGCGTCGTTCGGCATTCGCGGTGATCTCGCCCTGCAGACGGTCGGCACGATGAGCGGCGGCGAGAAGAGCAAGGTGGCCCTCGCCCGCATCGCCGCGCAGAAGGTCAACGTCCTCGTCCTCGACGAACCGACCAACCACCTCGACCTGTGGGCGCGGGCCGGACTCGAAGCGGCCCTCAAAGAGTTCGAAGGGACGCTCATCTTCGTCAGCCACGACCGCTATTTCCTCGACCGCGTCGCCTCGCACGTCATCGTTCTCGGCGGCGACCGCTGGCGGTACTACGAAGGGAACTATTCGTCGTTCATGCAGTTCGAGAAGAACCGGCTGGCCGAGCTTGCGGCGGAAGCGGCGAGTGCGCCGGCGCGATCAAGCGGCACTCCGTCATCGTCGGCGCCGGCCGCCGAGTCCCGCCGCGGCCGCGACAAGGAACCGAAGCGGAAGCGGAAGTTCCCGTATCGCCAGGCCGACTCGATCGAGGCTGAGATCGCCGAGAAGGAAGGGAAGATCGAATCGCTCCAGGCGGAGATGGCGAGCCCCGACCTTTACCGCGACGGCAAGGGGGATCGCGTCCGTCAGATCACAGAGGAGTTTGAATCGCTCAAAGTCGACGTCGCCCGCCTGTATGAGCACTGGGATGAGGCAATGGAGTTGAATTGACGTCACTCGTCCCCAAGGAACCGAAGTCGGGGCGGCGGCCTGAATTGCGCTGAGTGCCCCATTTTTCCTGATCCGCGTCGCCTCTCGCTGCGTTTCCACAGCGAGAGTGATTCCCGTGAAGATTAACAATCTGACAGGTCGATGGGACAGAAACGGGTTGCTTCGACGTTCTCTCCGACAGTCACGCTGTCACATCGCAACGGCCGATTGGCTCTTGCCCATTCTGCCACCTGCGATAAAATAACGAACCCGTAAGGATGCTGCGGAATCCCAGCATTCTCCGGCCGGGACTGGCCAATTCGCGTAAACACCATCAAAATTTGGACTTCCGATGGGGTCTCCCACCCGACATCGCTCCCTTCTCGCCTGCCTGCGGCAGGCTGGATCGGTGTTCGGGCTCATGGTACTCTCCGCAGGACTCCTCCTGTCGGCCTTTGGAAGCCGACCTGAGGAAGAACGCGAGGGAACGGAGTCGGGAGAGGTCGCGACTTGTTTTGAGCGCCGGGAATCGGGCTCGCAGGGCACCCGACGGAATGTGCCGACTCAAGTCCACTCGACCACCCTTGTCGAACGACTTGCGGCACGCACCGAGTTCCGGGGGTTTGGAGAAAAGCCGCTCCGCGGTCATCGACTCTCCAACGGTCAATGCGCTCCGATGAGATCATGAAGGGACCGGAGCGCCCGTTGCGAACGGATGCAACACACTCCCGGCGCTCTTGACATCTCTTCTTCCTGACTCATCCCGCTGGAAGCCGCTGTCATCTGTGACTGCGCCATCCGCGTCAAGCCGCAAACCCGACAAGTGGAGCGACTTCGTCCATGCAACGACTCATCGATGGCATTCACAACTTCCGCAGCGACTACTTCAGCCGCAACCGTCAGTTATTCGAGCAGCTGGCCCAAGGGCAGCACCCCCAGGCCCTGTTCATCACCTGCTCGGACTCGAGAATCAACCCAAACCTCATCACGCAGACCGAGCCGGGCGAGCTCTTCATTCTCCGCAATGCGGGGAACATCGTTCCCCCTTATGGCGCCAGCGTGGGGGGCGAAGCCGCGACCGTCGAGTACGCGGTCAGCGTACTGAAGGTGCGCGACATCGTCATCTGCGGGCACTCGCAGTGCGGGGCCATGCAGGGACTGATCGGCCCGCCGAACGCCTGTGCGCATCTCCCGTGCGTCGAAGCTTGGTTGAAGCACGCGGCGGCGACGCGCCAGATCGTGCTGGAGAACTACACCCACCTGAAGGACAATCCGCGCGATCTGCTGACGGCCGCGGTCGAGGAGAACGTGCTGGTTCAGCTCGAAAATCTGCGGACGCACCCGTCGGTCGCGGCGGCCCTCTCGCGAGGTGCGCTGACGCTTCACGGCTGGGTCTACAAGATCGAGACGGGACAGGTTTTCGCCTACGATCCGACGGCCGGGCAGTTCCTGTCGCTCGAGAACAACGTTCGCGGTGACGCGCGGGAAGACGGCGAAGACGCTCCAAGGCACGACGCGGCCGGCCGCAAGCTGGCGGTCATCTGACGCCGGCGTCAGTCGATGCTTGAGCCAACTCTCTCGGGAGCCGCGGGCAATTTCGCCTGCGGCTCCTTTTTCATGGATCGGATCGCGTCCGGTTGCCGCCTCCATGGCGGCGAATCTCACGCGGTCAGGTCGCCGCTGCACGTACGCCGTAAAGCTCCCCGCACCGCGACCAGAGTTCGTCCAGCAGCGGTTTGACCGACGGAGCATGGCCCGTCGTCTCGGCGACCAGCTCATTCGCCGAATTCCGCCTTCCGGCGAGGAACAGTGTGCGGGTGAGCCATTCGCGGAGCGGTTCGAACTCGCCCCGGGCGATCTGCCTCTCCATCTCGGGCAGCGCGGCGCGGGCCGATTGATGAAACTGCGCCGCGTAAAGATTCCCGAGCGTATACGTCGGAAAGTAGCCGAACTGCCCCGCACTCCAATGACCGTCCTGAAGGCAGCCTTCAGCGTCCCCTGAGGGCGTGACGCCCAGCAGAGTCCGGTAGGCATCGTTCCATGCCGCAGGAAGATCGCGCGGCGCCAGGTCGCCCTGGATCAGCGCCCGCTCCAGATCGAAGCGGATGAGAATGTGCAGGTCATACGTTGCCGCATCGGCCCGCACGCGGCACCACCCCGGCTGCACCTGGTTCACCGCCTTGTGAAACTCGGTCACGCGGACATCGTGCAGCACGTCGTGAAACAGCTCCTTCACGCGCGGGAAGAAATGATCCCAGAACGGACGGCTGCGGCCGATGCAGTTCTCCCAGAACCGCGACTGCGATTCGTGCAGCCCCATCGAGGCCGCCTCGCCGTAGGGCGTCCCGTAATGCACGGGATCGAGCCCCTGTTCGTACAGTGCGTGCCCGACCTCATGCAGCGTGGCGAAGAACCCTTCGCCGAAGTCGGTGTGATGGAATCGCGTGGCGATGCGGCAGTCGCCGGGGCCGATCGAGCTGAAGAAGGGGTGTGTCGTGGTGTCGATGCGGCCGCGCGAGAAGTCAAAGCCGAGATCGGCCGCGACCGATTCAACCAGCAGGCGTTGCCGATAGAGCGGCCATGCGCGACGGAGCATCGCGGTGCGGATCTTCTTGCGCGACCCGCGGACCGCATCGACCAGCCGCACAAGATGCGTGCGAAGCTCATCGAACATCGGCAGCAGGTCAGCGGACTTCGCGCCGGGCTCGTAGTCATCGAGGAGCGCGTCATAGGCGTTCCCCTCGGCCCGGAGACACTCCGCTTCCTGCCGCTTCAGCTCGACAATTCGTTCGAGCCACGGCAGGAATTGCAGGAAGTCGTCGTTCTGACGGGCATCGGCCCAGGCCTGCTGACCTTCCGTGGTAATGGCGGCCAGTTCTTCGACCAGCGAGAGTGGCAGCCGCGACTCGCGTTCGACGGTCCGCTTCCACACGCGCAGGTTGACGCTGACCGGCGAGCGAGGATCGACGGCCCCGGGGTGTTCGCCCGCGATGCTCAGGAGATCGTTGAGGCGCGAGTCGACCAGCGCGCGATGCAGCAAGCCGGCCATGGCAGTCGTCTGCCGCCCGCGCTGCTCGACGCCGCCGTGCGGCATATGCGTCAACTCATCCCAGCCGAGCAGTTCGAGACAGGACGCCAGCACGGCACGCTCGCGCGAAAGCCGGAGTAGCTCGTTGTAGGCGTCGTAGGGCGTCACGGGGGGGCGAGGAGGATTGAGGGATGGAAGACGGAGCGATGGAGAGAATTATCATGGAGACAGCGGCGTTGGATAGTCCATGCCGGTGGGTCTCGATCGCTGGGCGTGGGAGCGGATATCGGCAGAACTCACCGATGCGGGCTCCGAGACGTCGCGCGAGAGTTTCCCTCACCATATGATTTCTACGCCTTCGGCGTAAAAGCGATGAGCGTCCGGAAATCAAAGAAAACCTACTGCACCCGAGAGAGACGACTCCGATTCCCGATGTCGCGATTGCGGTGTCCGATCGCCGATGACTATTCTCGTCGTCGTCGGAACGGGTCGCGGTCCTCGTCGGGAGCGGTTCGTCTCGAGCCCTGTCAGGGGTCGACCTGATTCTTCGCAACGGGATCACTGACGTGCGAATGCTGACTGGCCTGGCATTGTGCACCCTGGCGGCGAGTGCGGGGGCGGGCGAAGCGACGTTCGACGCGCGGCGGTTGGCCGAATCGTCCGTGATGCGCGACGTGGAGCTGGCTCGCGATGGGACGTCGATCGTGCTGTGTCGCGGCGTGCTGATTGCGGACGATGGCCCGGCCGCCGGCTATTCGTACCGACCGAACGAAGAGACCCTCAAGGAAGGGATAAGGATCCGCAAGGACCTCGCGATTGGCGACCCGCGCACGCATCGTGCCGACCTGCTCATCGGAGGGAACGGCGAATTCGAGGCCGTCATCAACGGCGAACCGGTGACGCTTGCGAATCCGGCGAAGGCGGGAAACTACTGGCGAAGTTTCGACCTTCCCAGGGCGCTGCTGAAATCCGATACCCGCATCGAGCTGCGAGGCCGAGGGAAGGTCTGGATCGCCCGCGATGACGAGTTCGCCGCAGGAGCGGACGACGGGGAACGTCCCCCCAACCGCAGCGCCCGCAGCGCGGACGACGGAAAAACGTGGTCCGACGAACGGCTCGGTCCGCGCGGCGAAATTGACGGCGAATACGGCGTGCGTCTGTTCCTCGATCGCTATCACACGTCCGGCCACCTGACCTTGCCTGTGATGGATCTCGCGAATCTTGACGGTGCGCCAATCGCCCCGGCCGTCGACAAGGAACTCGGCCCGGTGGAGATCGAGATCTCGGGCCAACAGCCCGGCGGAACGAGCCTCGTTTATCGCCTTCGAACCGGGGCAACCCCCGTCCCTGACAAGGCGTGGTCCGACTGGCAGACCATCCGCGATGCACGGGTTGTTCATGAGCAGATCGGCCGCCGATATCTCCAGATCGAAGTGACGTTCTCCGCGAATGACCCTCTCGAGACGCCGCAACTCCGCGCGGTGCAGGTCCGCGCGACTCCACGCGGCGCCAGTCCATGGACCAGAAAGTGGCGGGCTCTCGAGTGGAAGAACGCCGAGATCGTCCGCACATCCATCCCGTTCCGATATGAGCCGTTCGATCATCCGCGGCTCAAGCAGTTTCGCGAAAGGCATCGCCTCGATGAGGTGGTGGCGGGCGCCGACGGCGAGTGGGGGCAGATCGAGCGGCTTGCGGCCTGGTCGTCCCAGCAGTGGGAATCGGGGCATCTCGCGAAAGTCTATCCGCCGTGGGATGCCCTCGAGATCCTCGCTTCCTATTCGGACGGCAAGCCGGTCGGCGGATTCTGCCAGCAGTACAACGTCGTGTTTCTGCAGGCGTGCGAAGCATTGGGGATCGCCGGGAGATGCGTGTCGATCGGCGCAGGTGATCATGGAGTCGACATCCGCAGCGGGCACGAGGTGGTCGAGGTCTGGTCGAACGACTTCGCGAAGTGGGTTTACATCGATGGCAATGCCGCGTGGTACTTCCGTGACGTCGCGACGGGGGCGCCGCTCTCGCTGAGAGAGCTCCGCGAGCGACAGCTTGCGACCATCGGCGGGAAGCCGTTCGCCGAGGTGAAACTCGTCACGCTGGCGCGGACGAAATATGAGTGGACCGACCTCACTGGCTGGCCCGCGTTCGCCGAGCTGCGGATGATTCCCCGCAGCAACTTCCTGGAACAGAAATCTCCGCTCCCCTTGAACCAGGGAATGCGAGGCTGGTTCTGGACGGGGCATTATGCGTGGACCGACACCGCCTATCCGGCATCGCTGCTGTATGGGCGCCGCATCAGCCAGCCCCGCAACTGGGACTGGACGCTGAACCAGGCGGCGGTGCGGCTCGAGGCGACGGATGCGGAAGGCGAAGTCCGCGTCCATCTCGAGACCGTGACGCCTGGGTTTCAGACGTTCGTCGCCCAGGTCGACACCGAGGAAGCGCGGCCTGTCGAGAGTGGCTTCATCTGGCGGCTGAAGCCGGGAGCGAACCGGTTGCAGGTCTGGCCGCGAAATGTGATGGGCCGGAAGGGAGTCGTCAGTCAGATCGAACTGACGGAGGCAAAGTAGCGCCAGCGCATTTTAATGACAGGGACGGGACGCAAGAGAACGGTGTGTGCATCAGAGAACGAGCTGGCCTTCGGTTGAGGAGCCGTCGAAACGATTCGGCACCACGGATCGCATTCGTGCCTCACTCACTTTCCGGGCACACGCGCCGGATCGTTAAGCAACGTTTCACAGGATCAACAGCGAAACCACTCACGAGCATCCCGCGCGGAGCGCTGCCGCGGAGGACTCATTTGTCAGATTCCCCTTTGCCGTTCGATCCGTTTCCCTGCACGTAGTCGACGCAGCCGTCGATCGTTGCCAGCTGGGGATAGTCGCGTTCCGGGATCTCGATGCGAAACTCTTTGTGGAGCGAGATCGCGAAGTTGAGGAAGTCCATCGAGTCGATGTCGAGCTGGTCGCGCAGATTCACGTTGGGCCGGAGGCGGGCCGGATCGGCCTCGGGGGCAATGTTTCCGAGCAGACGCAAGACGGTAAGGCGGATCTCGTCGGCTGTCATAGCTTGTCTGGCTCCTGCAGCAATCGCTCCACGGCGGAGAGGAATAGTCCGCCGCGATGGCCATCGGTGACGCGGTGGTCGGCGGAAAGGCTGGCGGTGATCACCCGCCGCGACACGATTTGCCCGCCGATCGACCACGGCCGTTCGACCACCTTGCCGAAGCCGACGATGGCGGTCTGCGGCGGGTAGATGATGCCGAACACCGCCTCGACGCCCCTCTCGCCGAGGCTGGTGACGGTGATCGTCGGATCCGAGAGTTCGGAGCTTCTCAGTCCGCCGGTGCGGGTGCGGTTCACCAGATCGCGAAAGCCGGCCATCAGCTCGTCGAGCGATTTCCGGTCGGTGTGATGCAGGGCCGGCGCGATCAGGCCGCCTTGCCGCAGCGCGATCGCCGTGCCGACATGGATATCGGGCCTGGTCACCGCCCGGTCGCGTTCCCAGATCGCGTTCAGCTCGGGCGTCTCTCGCAGAGCAAGCGCCACGGCCTTCAGCAGCAGCACGCCGTACAGCAGCCGTTCTGTGACGGCCCTCCGTTCGTTCTCGCGGGCCAGCCATGCGAGGGCCGGTTCCAGATCGATCGTGTGGCTGAGGTAGTAATGGGGAATCTCGCGCTTGGACCGCGACATGGCTGCCGCGATCGTCTGGCGCATCCGGGCGGCCCGCTCGGCGTCCGTCATCGGCGCGGGCGGGGGGGCGGCGGTCGGCGGCGGGGCCGCGGAGGCCGCGCGCTGGACGTCGTCGAGCGTGACCGCTCCGCCGGGGCCCGTCCCCGGCAGCTGGTCGACGTTCACGCCAAGCTCGCTCGCCTTGCGGCGCGCCGCGGGGGAGACGGCGCGGCGCGGAATCGTCGAGGCGGAGGACGTCGGAACCAATTCGCCGGTGACGGCCGGCGAGGGCGCCCCCCGCGGCGGCGGCGTCGCGGAAGCCGGGGGGACGACAGCCGGTGCGGCCGAGGCCGTCGGCGTCGCCGCCTCGTCCGCGGTCTGGATCAGTGCGAGCAGCGTCCCGACCGGCACGCGCTCCCCTTCAGGAACGACGATCTTCTCAAGCGTCCCGTCGGCAAAGGACTCGATCTCGATGATCCCCTTGTCCGTCTCGACCTCGGCGATCGTCTCGCCGCGGCGCACCTTATCGCCAGGTTTCTTCTGCCAGGCGACGAGCAGCCCCGCTTCCATGTCGGCGCCGAGGCTGGGCATGCGGAATTCAGACATGGCGGCCCACCAGGTTCATCACGGCGGAAACGATCCCTTCGGGTTGCGGGAGCGCCGCGTCCTCGAGGTGCTTCGCATAGGGCATCGGCGCCTCGATGCTGCAGACGCGGGCGACGGGAGCGTCCAGATCGTAGAAGCCCCCTTCCATGATTCCGGCGCTGATTTCAGCGGCCAGGCTGCATGTTTTCCAGCCTTCGTCGACAATGACGGCGCGGTGCGTGCGCGCCACGGATGCGAGCACCGTCGGCATGTCGAGCGGACGGAGCGAGCGCAGGTCGATCACTTCCGCCTCGACGCCGGATTTCGCCAGCGTCTCGGCCGCCTGCAGGCATTTCCAGAGAGATCCGCCGTAGGTGACGACGGTCACGTCGTTCCCCGGGCGGCGGATGGCCGCATGCAGCAGGTCGGCCGGTGGCGACTCGTCGAGCTCCCCTTCCATCGGATAGAGGAGCGCGTGCTCGAAAATGAACACCGGGTCGGGTTCCCTTAATGCGAGCCCGAGCATGTGCCGCGCGTCGGTCACCGTAGCCGGGGCAACCACCTGAATGCCGGGGACGTGAGCGTACCAGACTTCCAGGCTGTGCGAGTGCTGGGCCGCCAGTTGACGTCCCCCGCCCGTCGCCATCCGGACGACCAGCGGGACGCTGAACTGGCCCCCGGACATGTGCCGCAGCGTGGCCGCGTTGTTCACGATCTGGTCGAGCGCCAGCAGACTGAAGTTGACCGTCATCACCTCGACGATCGGTCGCATCCCGCCCAGGGCGGCCCCGATGCCCGCCCCGACGAACGTCGATTCGCAAAGTGGCGTGTCACGGATCCGCTCGGGGCCGAACTCCTCCAGAAACCCCTTGCTGCACGCGTACGCGCCTCCATAGCGGCCGACGTCTTCCCCCATCAGGAAAACGTGGGGATCACCGATGAGCGCCTCGCGTAGCCCGGCCTTCACCGCTTCACGGTAAGTGATTCTGCTCATGGCCGAGGTCTCCGCTTGTCAGCGTCAGAGGCTGCTGCCGTGTTCAAGCCAGGACGGCCGGAGGAGTCGCCGGCGCGCGGGGTGTAGACGTCGCGCGTCAGGTCCTCGACCGGCTCCCACGGACCGGCCTCCGCGAATGCGACGGCCTCGGCCACGTCGGCCGCAGCTCGCACTTCCAACGCTGCGATGTCCTCCGGCGTGAGGATCGCCTCGGCGAGCAAACGCGTCTCGAACAGGCGGATCGGATCGCGCTGTTTCCACTGCTCGACTTCCTCCTTCGGGCGGTACAGCTCGGCGTCGTACATGGAATGCGCCCGGAAGCGATAGGTGCGGGCCTCCAACAGAAACGGACCGCCGGCGCGCACGATGGAGACCGCGGTCCGCGCGGCCTCTTCCACCGCGAGGACGTCCATGCCGTCGACGGCGGCCGCCGGCACTCCGTAGCCCGCCGCTTTCGCCTGGATGTCGGTCTGCGCCTGGTGCCGCTCCAGCGCCGTCCCCATCGCGTAACGGTTGTTCTCGCACAGGAACAGGACCGGCAGCTTCCACAGGGCCGCAAGGTTCATCGATTCGTGGAACTCCCCCTCGGCCACCGCGCCGTCGCCGAAGAAGCACGCGGTGACGACCGGCCGGTTCTGCATCCGGTCCGCCAGGGCCAGACCCGCCGCCAAGGGCAACCCGCCGCCGACGATCGCATTCCCGCCGTAAAGCCTCCGCCCTGCGTCGAACAGGTGCATCGAACCGCCGCGGCCCCGGCTGCAACCGTTCGCCTTGCCGTACATCTCGGCCATGACGGCCCCGGCGGGAACTCCGCGGACGAGGGCGTGCCCGTGCTCGCGGTAGGTCGAGACGACGGCGTCGTCCGGCGTCAGCGCCCGCAGCGCGCCGACGGCGACCGCTTCCTCTCCAATGTAGAGGTGCAGGAACCCGCGAATGTGCCCGGCGCTGTACAGCTCGGCGCACTTTTCCTCGAAGCGGCGGATCCGCTTCATCTCATACAGAAGATCGAGCGCATGCTGCCGATCGATCGGAGCGGCTCGACGTGGGGTTTCGAGTGCATTCATCCGTTGGATTCCAGGGTCGAAGTGTCTCCCTCGGGCAGCCCCAGCTCGCGGGCCTTGAGCAGCCGCCGCATGATCTTTCCGCTCCGGGTCTTCGGCAGCGACGGCACGAACTCGATCTCCTTCGGCGCGACCGCCGCGCCGAGCCGCGTGCGGGCGAACGCCATCAGCTCGCGCCGCAGCGCGTCGTCCGCTTTCACTCCCGACCGCAACGCGACGAACGCCTTGATGATCTCGAACGCCGCCGGGTCCGGCTTGCCGATCACTCCCGCCTCGGCGACCGCCTTGTGCTCCATCAGAATGCTCTCGACCTCGAACGGGCCGATCAGATGCCCCGACGTCTTGATCACGTCGTCCTTCCGGCCGACGAACCAGAACCAGCCGTCGCTGTCCCGCTTCGCCAGGTCCCCCGTCAGATACCAGCCCCCCGCAAAGCACTTCTGGTACCGCGCCGGCTCGTTCCAGTAGCCGCGAAACATCGACGGCCACCCGGGTCGCAGGGCCAGTTCCCCCTGGACGCCGGGTTCGTCGATCACCCGCACGCTGCCGTCTTCCGCGGCGTCGACAATCGTCGCTTCCACTCCCGGGAGGGGCCTCCCCATCGAGCCGGGGCGGATCTCCATCGAAGCATAGTTCGCGATCATGATCCCGCCGGTTTCGCTCTGCCACCAGTTGTCGTGAAACGGCAGGCCGAACGCTTCGCGCCCCCAGACGACCGCCTCGGGATTCAGAGGTTCGCCGACGCTCGCCAGAAAGCGGAGCGAGCTCAGATCGTGGTCGCGGGTCGCGTCGACCCCGACTTTCATCATCATGCGGATGGCGGTCGGCGCGGTGTACCAGACGCTGACCTTCTGCTGTTCGATGATCCCGTACCACCGGGCGGCGTCGAAGTCCCCTTCGTCGATGATGCTGGTGATCCCGTTCGTGAGCGGGGCGATGATTCCATACGACGTGCCTGTCACCCAGCCAGGATCGGCGGTGCACCAGAAGACGTCGTCGGGATGCAGGTCGAGCGCGAGCTTTCCCGTGATGTGATGAGCGACGACCGCGGCATGAACGTGCATCGCTCCTTTCGGCTTGCCGGTCGTGCCGCTGGTGAAATGCAGCAGAGCGAGGTCTTCCGGATCGGTCGGCGGAATGACGAAGCGGTCGCTGGCCGACGCCATCCGCTGGCGGAGATCGTGTGTGCCGGCGACGCTCGTCGGCGAATCCCCGTCGCCGACGAGGAGCACATGCTCGAGGAACGGCAGCGAGTCCCTCATCGGAGCGATCTTCCGCTCGTACAACAGCTCGGTCGTCACCAACACCTTCGGAGTGCCGATGGTCATCCGCGACCGAATCGGCTCGGGACCGAAAGCGGAGAAAAGAGGGCAGAAGACGCTGCCGTTCTTCAGGGTGCCAAGCGCCGCGACGTACAACTCGGGAATTCGTCCCATGAGGGCGAATACACGGTCGCCTTTCTCGACGCCGAGAGAGGCGAGGACGTTCGCAAAGCGGCTGGTCAGTTTCTGCAGTTCATCGTACGTGATGTCACGGCAGGCCCCGGACTTTCCGAGCCAACGGAGCGCGACGCGACGGGCCCGGGGGCCGGCGGCATGGCGATCGACCGCCTCAAACGCAATGTTCAGCCCGCGACCATCCGGCAGCCCCTCCAGCTCACCGCGGGCCTGCTGCCAGGTGAAGCCGGCGCGCACTGCTTCATACGAATCGAGGTTCGGCTCGACCCGGCGATCGCGCGGACCTTTCAGAATCGGCTCCCAAGGCATGGCAACGTCCCGCCTGCAACAAGTCCTGTGCGACAGCCGTTACTTGAACAGGTCGGCGATCTCGCCGGGCAGAACCTGCTTGACGTCGTGAATCTCGCCGGCGGAAACGTGCCAGGCCAGGACATGAAACACGGCGCGGGCGATTTCCTGCGAGTCGGCTTCGACATCGAACAGAAATGCGTCGGTGATGTGCGTCAGAAAATGGTCCAGCGTCCGTTCCTTCAGCGGCTTGCCGGTTGGCCGCCAGCCCTCGTAATAGAAACCGCGGACCAGCATCGGAAGCTGGGCGGCGAGATCGACCGCTTCGTTCACCGGAAGGCGGTCGCGCAGCGCATGCAGGACAACCCGCAACGCATGGTACGCCTTGTGGCGATCGTTCCAGCCCAGCTTGTCGCAGATCTCATCGAGCCAGATGTGAGTGGTCTGCAACGTGGAATCGAAGACATCGAGACCGGTGGCGCTCATGAAACATCTCCCAGGTTGCCGCGCAGGGGTTGGCACCGGCACCCTGACGAAGCGTTCGGTTGGGGTGCCAACCGGCAGACGAACCAGTCAGGGAATGCGAATCCCGTGCCCGGACTGTACGAGCCGCTTCAGGCGCTCCTGGAATCGATGTTTGCCACGGCATCGCCACGCCCGGCGTGCGATCCCGCACATCCCGCGGGGCTTTCTGCCGCGCTGTCCCACCGTGAAATCTCTGAGCTGATCCATTGAAGCGCGCGGTCGTTTCCAGCCCCGGATTGCATGGGGCGCCCGGCGGACGTCCACCCCATCCGGGCCTCTCGAAAAGAGAGGACGCGCCTCGCTGGGCGCGAGCCGAAGCCGTCCGCGAGTCCAGGGTTCCCGCCAGTGCGGGTTGCCCCACATCGCGCGCACGACCTCATCCGTCAGGCTCGGAGCGTCCTGGATGTCGCGGATTTCCTCCGCGCGCCAGGAACGACCGCGACCCAGGAACGAGCCCGGCGATTGGCTGGGCGTTCCACTTGGTGACGTGAGCCATCAGACGGATGAACTGGCTTTCGAGCGCGGCGGTCGGATCGAGTCAAGGCATCGATCAGCTTCTCCGGCCGAGGACCGCCGACTCGACGCGGCCAGCTGCCAGTTCGTCACGGACGGCCAGCGCCGTCGCCGTCGGAGACCGCGATGCCTGCTGCTTCCAGTTCATGAGACAGTCGCCTCTCGGGGGACAGTCCACTGTCCCCCCATGCCCCCCTCGCCCCATCCCCCCATCGTTCTTCTCACAGATCGTCGAGGCTCGGCCCCGCGTCCGGCGCGCCTTCGGCGCGGCCGTCGCCGGCCACCACCAGCTTGCCCGAGGTGTCGAGGAAGATCTTGTCGTGCATGATCTCGGCCACGACGATTTCCAT
The DNA here is from genome assembly GCA_020850695.1 of Planctomycetaceae bacterium. Classification (GTDB taxonomy): domain Bacteria; phylum Planctomycetota; class Planctomycetia; order Planctomycetales; family Planctomycetaceae; genus JADZEF01. The sequence goes on from JADZEF010000067.1 coordinate 61,329, forward strand.
GAGGTTCTTCGACGCCAGTTCGACCAGCGGCCGCGCGCCGCGGTTCAGCGCGACCATCCGCTTCTGGATGAGCGACGACAGCTTGAACCGCCCGCCGACCTTGTTGACGATCGATTCTTCTTTGAATTCATCCAGCATGAGCCTTCGACTCCTCGGTCTTCAGAATGTCACAGATTTCCGCCACCGCCCGGTCCAGATGGTCGTTTATCACGACGTGCCGGTAACGGCCGGCGTATTCCAGTTCCGCATGCGCCGTCTGCAGACGGCGGCGGATGTTCTCCTCGGTCTCGGTGCTCCGCTTCCGCAACCGATCCTCATATTCCTGCAGTGAGGGGGTCTTCAGGAAGATCGTCACCGCCTCGGGATACTCGGCCATCACCTGCAGCGCCCCGCGGACGTCGATCTCCAGAAACGCCCACGCCCCCTTCTCGGCCGCCCGCTGCATCTCCGACTTCAGCGTGCCGTACCAGTATCCCGACTTGTGCACTTCCTCGCACTCGACGAACTCCCCCCGCGAGCGGCGGGCGACGAACTCGTCGTGCGTGAGAAAGTGATAATGCTCGCCATTCACCTCGCCCGGCCGCGGGGGCCGCGTCGTCGCCGAAACGGCCTTGTAGAGCGGCACCGGCGACAGTTTCTCCAGCCGATGGACGATCGTCGTCTTCCCGGCCCCGGCCGGCCCCGACAACACCAGCACGCGCAGCCCCGTCCGCGGAGCGGCCTGTGCCTCTCCCACGCCCGAACCCGTCGCCTGCGGCTCGCCCGACACAGTCACTCCACGTTCTGCAGGATTTCGCGCATCTTCTCGACCGCCGACTTCATCTCGACCACCGCATGCGCGATCGTCACGTTGTTCGCCTTCGAGCCGATCGTGTTGACCTCACGGAACATCTCCTGGCTGAGGAACTCCAGCTTCCGCCCCGCCGAAGGAGAATGCACGAGGAACGCTTCGAACTGCTCGAGATGCGACCGCAACCGCGTGATCTCTTCATTGATATCACATCGGTCGGCGAAAATGCTCACTTCACGGATCAGGTCCGACGCCCCGACCATCGCGTTCTGCCCCGACACCAGCTCACGCACGCGATCGAGGATCTTGTCCCGATACTCATGCACGACCTGCGGCGCCAGCGTGGCGACCTTCTCCAGCTCGACCGCGATAATCCTGGCATTCGCCTGCAGCTCGGCCCGCATCGACGCCCCTTCGGTCGTGCGGAACGTCTGCAGCTTCTTGAGCGCCGCTTCGAGCGTCTGCCGGATGACCGGCCAGTCTTCGTCAACGCCACCCGATCCCGCGTTCCGCTCGGTGACGACTCCCGGCAGATCGAGCAACTGCGTGACGTCGGGGGTGCTCCCGCCGCGAAGCGTCGGCAACAACTCATTCAGCTGCCGCCAGTACGCTTCCAGGACGTTGCGGTCGAGGATGTAAGGGGATTCACGACCGACCCGATCGATGCGGATGGAGACCGAAACCGTCCCGCGGGCGATGGCCTCGCGGACCGTCTTCTCGATCTCGCTCTCGAGGGTCGCGTACGAGTCGGGGCACTTGGTGACGATCTTGAGATAGCGGTTATTGACCGCGCGCACTTCGACGCCGACCGTGAACCGGTCGGTCTGCTGCCGTGCGTCCCCGAACCCCGTCATACTCAACAGCACGCGTGATCCTCGAAAGTAGCCCTCATGCTCCGCATGAGGTTAAGCCGTCGGAACTCAAGACATCGAAGCCTGCCAGCGGTCGAACGGCGCGGACACCCCTCGCGCTCGCAACCTGCCATTATGCGTGGAAGGGGACGCTTGCCGCAAGTATCGAATCTATACGGATGAGCCCAGATCGCGCGGCGGAGTCAAATTGTGGCACGAGACTCCGTCTCGTGAAGCCGCGTGGCGTGCCGGGAAATGCTCCGAAGCTCAACGACTCTCGCGTGCCTGCTTCGCAAGAAAGTGAACTCGCTTGGGTGTGGTGCCCGAACCACGCCGCGCCGCTTCACGCGACGGAGTCGCGTGCCAGTGCGTTTGCAAGTGTACCGAATCCACGGGGTGCAAGTCCCTGTCGGGAGGTTGGAGTTTGATTCTGTAGCCGGACGGAACTGCGTCGGCGTGAGGCGGGGTGGGGAGCACCGGGAGGCGACGGTCGGTCCGGAACGAAAGTGAACTCGATTCGGCCTGTCGTCGCGGCGAGCCTGCTGGCAAAAGGCGAAGCCGATGCGTCACACGGGTCACGAAGGTGTGATGGGCGGGAGTGATATCCCGCTCGTGGTTAAGCCG
>JADZEF010000068.1 GCA_020850695.1 Planctomycetaceae bacterium
CCGCAATGCGGACCACTCGTTCCGCTCCAGTTGAAACGACACACAAGCCGCTCGCTTGCACGCCGAACCCGCTCATCCAAACAGGAATGTTTCCCTCAGTGCGGCCTCAAGTGGCGAGAACTCGCGCAGAAAACTCCAGAATGTCGTGGCAAATAGCAGGGTGGAGACCTGCCGCCGCCAGTCCCGCAACATCTTCGGATACGTGCGTCAGGCCATCGAGGCTCACTTCGCCGACCGTCCGACTCCCTCGCTGCGCTCCGAGGCGTGAACGGTTACGGAATCGGACCACTCAATCCGACAATCGGGCAGTCCTTTGCGAAGCCGGGCCAGACCCGCCTCGGAGAGTTGAGTGTCTGTGATCACCAGGTGGCGAAGGCGGCGCAAAGAGATCAGGTCATCCACGGCTCGGTCGGAAATCCGAGAACTCGCAATGCTCAGCCACTCCAGGGTCCGGCAACGCACGATCTCGGAGACCCCCTCGTCGTCCAGCGACGGCGAATCGAATCTCAGAGTGCCTAAAGACGCGAAGCTGTCGAGCGCATTCAAGTCGTTCGCCGACAGTGGAACCTCGGCCGGCACGGCGACGGAAAAAACGACAAAAGATTGTTCCGGCAGCGGATCTTCGGCGCCTGCCTTGAATGCACGCTCCTGACCGCCCACAAATGCGGAACCGCGCAGAGTCGCCCCTTTTTGGTGCAGCGTCGTCGCGGCCTTTCGCACCTGATCAGGGCCTCGCACTTCCTGGTCGATCAGGAGACGACATTGAGGATTTCGCTGCTGAAAGAGATCGAGGGAGTTTGCAGCACGGTTGAAGGCGCCGGTCAATTCGAACTGTCGCATCCCGGGCACGCTCAACCGTTCGAAAGAAGTCAATTCGCGATCGGTCAGATCGTAGATTGCGACGGTTCGAAGCGTCGGAATTCGAAAGATCGTTCGCAGTTTCCCATCCCTCGCCACTTGAGCGTCGATGCCCAGACATTGGAGGTTCGGCAAGCGGGATAGTTGTGTGATTCCCTCCGCGGTGACGTGCGTCCCCTGCAGGAGCAACATGTAAAGCGACGAGATCCCTTGCAGGTGACGTAGTCCTGAATTGGTCACCTCGGTATGCCCGAGATGGAGGGAGATCAAATTCCGAATTCCGGCGAGTCGGACAAGGTCGTCGTCGGTAACGGAAGGTGCGTGGTCCAGGATCACTCCCTCAATTCTCAAAGCGCCAGGCGGCAATTCCGTCCGGTTCGTTTTCGCATCCCAAGAGCGGCCATCCCGGAATCCCGATACGGAGCCTCCCTTCGAAAGCACCCATTCCGCTACACTTCGTTCGGAATCGCTGACGTCGCTTCCACCCGAATCGACAGAGCCGGATTCCAAGGGGGCCTTCGCAGGGGCGCTCTTCCGCCGGACGCGGATGATAATCCGACCGTTGTTCGCCAAAGTCATCGCATCCTGGTCGATGACATACGCGCCGGATTCATCCTTCGATGATTTAACAAGAATCTTCCCGGGACGGGTTTTGAACGAATTTTCTCCCGACTTGAGCTCCCAAAGCGCCTTTTCGAGCAGCCCGTCACGAAAGATGTCGACCGAGAGACCATCGGCTTCGGATTCCACGCGGATTTCACCTTCAGCGACAGCAGGCTGCTTCGCCAGGGCTGTGATCAGCAGTAGTGCTCCAAGTCCCGCCGCCGGAATGAGCCAGCGCAGCCGCTTTGACAGATGAGGTCGTTCTGCCCCGTCCACCACAGTCTGTGATGACATCCTGTCTTGCTCGTCGGCGGCCGCTGCAGATTCTGGCTTCGCCGGATCTGTCTGCTCGATGAGTCGGCGAAGATCGGCGGACACCGCATAGGGCGCCAGCGCCTCGGCGAAAGCCAACGCGGTTGAGAATCGCTGGTCAGGATCGTGGGCGAGAGCGCGGTGGATGATTCTCGCAAGCTCGGGGAAGATCTCCGACCGAGACTCGCTGATCGGGTCGATTTTGAAGCAGGAAAGTCCCGCGATTTCCTCCAGCAGGCTCACCTTCGTCCGAATGATCGGAGGCCTCCCGGCCAGGAGACGATACAGAGTGGCGCCCAATCCATAGACGTCGGAACGCGGACCGACATTCCCCGCTCCCCGAAGCTGCTCCGGAGCCATGTAGTCGACAGTTCCCATGACCTGCCCAGTTGCCGTGAGTTCTTGCCCGGGCTGGTCCTGTGATTCAATCAGCCTCGCGAGCCCCAGGTCGAGCACCTTGACGACGGGCGTGATTGCCGCGGGTCGCCTGCAGTCGAGCATGAGGTTCGAAGGCTTGACGTCGCGATGCACAAGGCCATGGTCATGAGCGTGTTGAAGGCCGGCTGCTGCCTGAATGACCAGCGCACAGGCATCCGGAACCGGCAAACGTCTGACGCGTGCCGCGAGTTCGGAGAGGTTCGGCCCGTCGAGAAGTTCCATCGCTAGGTAGCGAAAACCGTCGATCTCGCCGGCATCGTGCGCGACCACGACGTTCGGATGCATCAGCCGTCCAGCGGCTCGCATCTCGCGGTCGAAGCGCTCAACCGCCTCGCGAGGCTGAAGCGGGGAATGCGGCAGGAGCTTGAGTGCCACCGGCCTGCCCAGGCGTGTGTGGAATGCCCGATAGACGGTTCCCATTCCCCCTCGCCCGAGCAACTCTTCGACGCGATACGGTCCGAATTGTGTCCGCACCGAACCGAACGACGGGGAACTGTCGCCCTCAGCAGCCTGCTTGACGTGCTGATCCAACTCGTGGTCGAGCGTGTTGGAAAAAGCGTCCGAGTCTTGGGGCGCGCTACCATTCATGGAAAGCAACCACTTAAACAAACGAATCAGCAGCGAACTCCAGGTCAGGTCCGACGCGTCGTGGTGACGAATCGAGATTGCGAGCGGTCAGTCGCAGTGAAGCAGTCTCACCGGACGCATCGAAAATCTCAAGGAACGGCTGCAATCGTCAACTTGTGATTCGCCTCGTCCTTCCCAGAAGAAAAGAGCGCTGGCCGCTTCAGACGCTCCGCCGGATATGACTTAGACCCTAACCGTCCGTTGGTGCGTCAGGAGAAGTCTGGATGGTCTGACAAGATGAGAGGAGCTTGTCCGGGGAATTGCTCGTTGCCCGGTAGCTGACCGAGCGGCGACTGGAGTGATCTGGTCGTCGAAGCCTCGGAAGGCGAACCTGTCAGCCGTAACGCAAGTGAACCCGTTTCGGCCCCGTTACGAAGTGGGAGCGGCCAACCTGCCAACGAAGGCGAAGCCAGCACCGGTCGCGAAGCAACGAGCACGCGTAGCGATCGGGCTCCTCGGGGTGTGAGGGGACGGCGGAGAGGGAGAGATCATCCAGGAACCTGAGAGACCAGGGCGATTGCGCCACATTGGGTAATCTGCAAAGATTGGTGATTGGGGTGTGAGGCGTTTTCGTTGTGTGGTCTCGGTCATGCCCTGGGATTCTCAGGGAGGCGGGCCGATGTTGCAGGCGGGTGGGGAGGCGGATGTCCGGGTTCACTTCGAGTCGTTGACCGAGCCTCGGCGGGGGAGGGTGACTTTTCCCTTGCTCAATGTCGTGGTGATGACACTGTGCGCGGTGGTGTGCGGGTCGGATGATTTCGTGGCGGTGGCGGTGTGGTCGGAGACCAACAAGGATTGGCTGGCGAAGTTTCTCGATGTCAGCGCGGGTGTTCCCTCGCACGATCGCTTCAATGCGATCTTTGCGGCGTTGAAGCCGGCGGAGTTCGAGCGTTGTCTCTTGAGTTGGATGACGGCTTTGCATGAGGTCACGTCGGGGCAGGTTGTGGCCATCGACGGCAAGACGTTGCGGCGGAGCTACGACAAGGCGAGCAGCAAGTCGGCGATTCACATGGTGAGCGCGTGGGCGACGGCGAACCGGATCAGCCTGGGCCAGGTGGTGACGGACGAGAAGAGCAACGAGATTACGGCGATCCCGAAACTTCTGGAAATGCTGGAGATTTCCGGGGGGATCGTGACGATCGATGCGATGGGCTGCCAGACCGACATTGTGGAGAAGATCGTCGAGAAGAAAGCGATTGCGTGTCTCGCGGTGAAGGAGAACCAGCCGAAGCTGCATGAGGCGATCGAGCATCATTTCAATGCACTGATCGAGTCGGGCCTCGACGGGGCTGGGGCGCGTCTGACTGACACGAGTGAAAGGGGGCACGGCCGAGAGGAGCAGCGGTGCTATGTCATCTGCCCCGTTCCCCAAAGCGTGAAGGACCTGGGCCGGTGGCGGCAGGTCAAGGCAATCGGCATGGCGACGAGCATTGTCACGCGCGATGAGAGGGAACATACGGACGTGCGATACTATATTCTGACTCACTCCATTTCGGCGGAACGATTCGGCGAGGCGGTCCGCAGCCACTGGGGGATTGAGAACAGCCTCCATTGGCAGCTCGACGTGACGTTCCATGAAGACCAGTGCCGAATCCGAAAGGGGCACGCGGATGCCAACTTCAGCATCATCCGCCGGTTTGCTCTCGGCCTGCTCAAGAACGAGAAGACAGCCAAGGTCGGCGTCAAGAACAAGCGGCTCCTGGCTGGATGGGACAAGAACTATCTTGCAAAAGTCCTCTTCGCCCAATGATTTGACACGCAATCGCCGTGGTTTGCCGCCGTTCAAACGCAACTCAACACCAACCAACAAGTCGGCCGCGAGCGCCGACGCGGTGCGCGGCACCTGCTGCAAGGACTGGTGACCTGCGGCTGCTGCAATTATGCCTATTACGGCAAGCCGGTCAGCCGCTCGTCCGCCAAAGGGAAGGTTCGCTATGCTTACTATCGTTGCGTGGGGACGGATGCCTATCGCTTCGGCGGTCAGCGTGTCTGTCAGAATAAGCAAGTCCGGACCGACATGTTGGACGAAGCCGTGTGGCGCGACGTGCAAGAGTTGCTGCGTGATCCCCAGTTGTTGCGCGCCGAATACGAACGTCGCTTGGAAGCACCGTCTGAGGATGTCACACGCGAACGGTCATTACGTCAACAAGCCCAGTCGGCACAACGAACGGTCAGCCGCCTGATTGACGCCTTTACGGATGGTCTGCTCGACAAATCGGAATTTGAACCACGTCTCGCGAAAGCGAGAGAGCGCGTGGCACGCGTGGAAGAGGAACTGGCAAAGCTCTCTGCTCGCGAGGAGGAACAAGCCGAACTTCGTGCCGCGTTGGCCTGCCTGAATGAGTTCAAGTCGCGCATGGGGCAAGGACTGGAACAGGCCGACTGGACGACGCGCCGCGAGATCATTCGCCTCTTGGTCGAACGGGTTTGCATCGAGCCCGAACAGATCCGCATCGTCTACCGCATCAGCTTCCCCCTTTTTCTCCAGACCCTCCAATGCCCTCCTGATACCACATCCCAAACACGAATTTCGCAATATCGTTGGAGGCGTGATCTCACCCCTCCTTTCGAACATCTACCTGCACTGGTTCGAGAAAGCCTTCTACGGTCCGCAAGGACCGGCTCGCTGGGCGGATGCGCGGATGATCCGCTATGCCGATGACTTTGTCATCCTCGTACGGCGGATGTCGACACAGCTGACCGAGTGGGTGCAAACGCAGCTGGAAGGGCGATTCCGCCTGACCATCAATCGTTCGAAGACGCGGACGGTCGATCTGAAGGAACCCAGTGCCGGCGTCGATTTTCTGGGATACACGTTCCGCTTCGACCGCGACCTCTTCGGCCGCGGTGGACGCTACTTGAACGTGTTTCCCTCCCGACGCTCTCTGGCCCGACTTCGGGACCGATTGCGTGAGATGACCGCCAGCCGACGCGGTCTCGTGCCTGTCAAAATGCTGGTGCGGGAGGTGAGTCGTTATCTGGCGGGATGGGGTCGCTACTTTGCTCACGGCCATCCACGTCGCGTGTTCAATCGAGTGGACAGCTTTGTGCTTCAGCGGCTCACGCGTCACTTGCAGCGTCGCAGTCAACGGCCCTTCCGGCCCCCGGAAGGGCGGACGTTCCTCGCCCACTTGCTGGCCTGGGGTCTGCGATTCCTGGAACCGACTCTGGGGAACCGGCGGCGTCATCCCAGCGCTACCCGACCCTGACCGCTGACTGCTCGTGCATGCCTCGAGGTCGAGAGTTTTCGGGAAAGCCGGATGCGGGACATCCGCTCGTCCGGTTTGACGAGGGGCGGGGCTTCGGCCCCGCCTACTCTACAAATCGCCCGGGAGCTCGCGTCAGGGCTGCCGGCGGTCCGAGCACGAACGGCTCGCGGGTGACGCCGTTCCACACACGTCGAGGCCTCCAGCCACGAACGGGCCTGACGCGTCAGACTCGCCGTGAAACGAGCGGCTTCCATCACCGAAGGCGTGGCCCAGGATTGGCAACGGTATTCGCGAGCACACTCTACCCTGGAGACGAGAGTTCTGCTCGAACAGAACCGAGAGCGGCTCAGTGATCCGCTCCGAGAATTGCAACGCTTGCCACCGCATTGAGGCCGCGGCTCGGCAGACGTGCGGATCGAAATACCCGCAGGAAATCGACTCGTTCAACCCAGCCTCTTACGCCACGTTGATGGTTTTCGTCGGCATGTTGCTGGTTCCGCCGTCGCCGTCGGTCAGGGTGGCCTTGATCGTCCGCGGCAGCACCGAAGGCGTGAACGACGTGCTCGTGAACTCGATACTCCGCAGCAGCGCCTGCACCGCCGATTCGCTGGCGCTCGCATTGAGCGTGATCACCAGCGCCGTCGTGCCGCTGCCGCCGGCGAAGGTGCCGATCGTCGTGCCTCCGTACGTGATGACGTTACCGCTCACGCCAATTTCCCCCGGCCCGGTCCCCGTGTTGCGGACCCGCAGACGGTCAGTCGACAGCGCGTTGCTCGTCAGCTGTAGTGTCAGCTTGCCCGTGGCGAAGTCCAGATGGTCGGCGTCGCTCACCGTCGCGTCGTCATCTACCAGGACTGCCGCACCGCCCCTCGTGTAGTTCACCGCTCCGCCGAAGGAGCCCAGCACCGGGGCATCATTGACTGCCGTCACCGTGACGGTCTTCGTGAGCGCCGCATTGGAATAACCCGCGGGGTCCGTCAGAAGCAAGGTCACGGTCCGCGGGAGCGTGGAAGGCGCGTCCGTGCCCGTAGCAAACGTCAGGTTCTGAATCAGGGCCTTGACAGCCGCGTTCGTCGCGGAGGCACTCATGGTGATCGTCAGCGGATCTATGCCGTTGCCGCCGGCCGCCGCACCGATCAGTGTCCCTTGGAAGCGGACGTTCGTGCCATCGAAGCCGATCTGGTTCGAGGCGTTCCCCTGGTTTCGGATGCTGAGGCGATCGTCGACCGTGCCGTTGGCCGAGAGCGTGGCTATCAGCACGAAGCCGTTGAAAGACGTGGTGTCGGGGTCGGACAGCGTGACGGCGGAGTCGATTAGAACAGGAGCGGCATTCTCGGTGTAGCCTATCGACCCGTCCCATCCGCTGATCGTCGTGTTGTTCACGACGTTGATCGATTTCACGGCGGCAACGCTCGCCCCCCCGTCGCCATCGTCCAGGGACACCGTGAGAGTGCGCGGCAGGGGCGACGTCGCGGCGTTGGCGAACGTGATCGCCCGCAGCAGAGCCTGCACCGCGGTCGGGGTGGCGGCGTTTGACGTGAAGGTGATGTCCAGCGCGGTCGATCCGTCTCCGCCGGTCCACGTGCCGATCACGTTGTTGACTCCGCCGAACGTCACGACGTTTCCCGCGATGCCGATCTTCCCCGCCGTGGTCCCTTGATGCGCAATCCGCAGCCGATCCGTTACTTCTGCGTTCGCCGTGATCTGGACGGTCAGGCGACCGCCGTTGAAGTTCGTCGAGTCGGGATCGGCGACTGTCGCGGTCGCCGCCATAAGAACCGCCGGCCCGCCGCGCAGCGAGTTGACAGCCGGTCCCACGACGACCGTCGGCGGCGTGTTGACCGCCTGCACGGTGACGGTTTTCGAAACCGTCTGGCTCGTACCGC
>JADZEF010000069.1 GCA_020850695.1 Planctomycetaceae bacterium
CGACGGCTGGCTGGCTCATACCGTCCATCGCGCCGGGTGGGAAGGCAAGCCGCGCCATCCGCTGCTCGAAGACAAATGGGAGCTCTACCACGTGGCGGAAGACTTCAGCTCGGCGAACGATGTCGCCGCAGCGCACCCGGACAAGCTGAAAGAGCTACAGGAACTGTTCCTCAAGGAAGCGATCGCCAATCACGTGCTGCCGCTCGATGACCGATTGCTGGAACGCACCAACGCCGCCTTCGTCGGGCGTCCGGACCTGATGGCGGGCCGCACGTCGCTGACTCTCTTCGAAGGGATGACCGGCATGACCGAAAACGTTTTCATCAACGTGAAGAATCGGTCGCACGCCATCACTGCGGATGTCACGGATCCCAAGGGTGGAGCAAACGGCGTGATCCTGTCGCAGGCCGGACGCTTCGGCGGCTGGAGTCTGTACGTGAAGGACGGCAAGCCGGCATACGCCTACAACTACCTCGGACTGAAGATCACCCGCATCGCTTCACCGAAGGCGCTTCCCGAGGGAAAGGCGACGATTCGCCTCGACTTCAAGTACGACGGGGGCGGACTCGGCAAAGGGGGGACCGCCACGATCTCCATCAACGGAGAGAACGTCGTCCAGGGAAGGGTCGACCGCACTCAGGCATTCATCTTCTCGGCGGACGAAGGGACGGACGTCGGCCAGGATGGAGAAACGAACGTCACGGACGACTACAAAGAGGGGGACAACAAGTTCACCGGCCGGATCGGGAAGATCGCCGTCGAACTGAAGTAGCCTCGATATCGACGGTTTCTCAACCGGTCTGTAGAGGGCCGCCCGGCAACCCATGGAGGATGTGGTGCCACAGAGTGGGTCGCCGCGGCCGCTTCCCGGCAACGGCGTCTCGAGTTGGGAACTCCATCCTCTTCCTCAGAGCGTCCTCCGTGGGAACAGTGATTGACAACAATTTTTGTTCCCTTGGGATCGTTCGGTCAGTATAGTCCGCGGAGAAACCCATTTCTTGCGGAACTGCGTGACATGGACTCATCCGAGAACGAGGGCGAACAAGAAGTTCGGGGGCGCGGAGTGCCTCCTCGACGAGGGGCCGTGGGCGGGACGCCGAGGCGGCGGAAAAGCAAAGGGGGGTTGCCGCTCCCGATCATCGGCGGCGGAATCGCCGTCTTTTTGGGGGTCCTTTGGCTGGCCTCCGCGGGACGGGCCCGGCCGAATGCGGCTCAACCCAATCCGCCGGACGCACCGGCGGCAAACTCGGCGGCGCCGCCCCCGCCTCCCGAGTTTCCCGTGGGTGTGCCCTCGGCGCCGTCGGCCCCTTCTGTCCTCGGGAGCGAATCGGCATCCGGCGATTCGAAGCCGTCCGAGTTGGCATCGCCTGCCGGAACGACCGTGGCTTCGGAAGAAGCTCCGCCGCTCAAGCTGCGGCGAAAGCGTGCGAAGAAGACGGCAGGGCCCGACACGAAGGCCGCGGAAGCGCTTGCCCTCAAACAGATGCAGTCCTTCAACAGGGCGATGGCAGGGAAGGACGACAAGCAGGCCCGCGCTTCGCTGGACGCCACCTTTGCCAACAAATATGACGCCGAGACCATCTTCGGTTCGACGTCCGAGGCGGTCTGGAAAGTCCTCGAGCCCCTCGAACAGCAGATCTTCGAAGACCGCGATGAGAACATCAAATCGCTGGAGCGGCTGGTCAAGAACCCGAAGCTGATGACGGCCCGGAACGCCCGCTCGAATCGCGAGTCGGAGGACGAGCAGGCAGTGCTTTCGATGATCCGTGCGGATCTTCCCGTGGTGGAAATCACCGCCAGGTCCGAAGGTCAGCCAGACGTGATGATGGTGTTCGTGGCGCTGAATGAGAAGACGGTCCGCGCCCTTCCGCCGCTCCGCGTTCTTGCAGACGAACTGCGGGCGAAGAATGCGCTCGTCTCGGCATCCAAGGACACGGCCACGCCGGACTCCGAACCCGAACTCCCACCGGTTGCCGTCGCTCCGTTCGAAGCAGAGGCGGCGCGCCAGCATCAGGAGGCGTGGTCGGCGTACCTCAACGCGCCGGTCGAATATGTCAATCCGCTCGGCATGAAGTTCGTGCTCATCCCGCCGGGCGAATACCTCCGGGGCTCGCCGGACTCCGATTCGATGGCGAACCCCGTCGAGAAGCCGCAGCACCGCGTGCGGATCTCTCATCCGTTCTATCTGGCGACGACGGAAGTCACGCAGAAACAGTACCGCGAGATCACGGGACAGACTCCGTCATTCTTCCGGACGGGGGGTGGGGGAGAGGCACGGGCCCGCGGAATTGACTTGAGCGACCGCCCGGTCGACACGGTCTCGTGGGTCAAGGCCGCACAGTTCTGTGAAATGCTGCAGAAGAAGCACCCGGCCGACGTGGGCGGCGTCGAGTGGAGCGGCTACCGGCTGCCGTCCGAAGCCGAATGGGAGTATGCCTGCCGTGCGGGGACGGAGACGCGCTGGTCGTTCGGCGATGATCCGGCAACGGTTGCGTCGTCGATCGTTGCGGGGCTGGAGTCACTGAAGGCGGTTCCGCCGGCCGTCGGCGGGTTGCCTGCCAACGCCTTTGGTCTTCACGACATGCACGGCAGCGTCTATGAATGGTGCGCCGATGCCTTCGACGGCAAGGCGTACGAACCGTTCCGCACCGAAGTGGCGATCAATCCCTTCGTGCCGCCGGCCGGCAACACCCGCGTCGCCCGCGGAAGCTCGTGGGACATTGTCCTGACGCAATCGCGTGCGGCAGGGCGGCTGTCTCTCGGGCAGCACGACGAGGGCCAGAGCACCGGTTTTCGGGTCGCCTTCGGCCTGGCCGATGCCCCGTACCGGTATCAGATCCCGACGAAGTAACGAACCATCAGCCCGTGGTTGCCGCGTCCAGCGCACGAAAACGCCCGGCACTGACAGAGCCGGGCGTGGGCGATTGCGTCTGGCTGCGGAATTGGGGCGCAGCAACACGGACCGGTGCGTGGCGAACGCCGGATCGGCAAACTTTCTTGCTTCCGGCGACCCGCAGCACGCGGGGCCGTCAGCCCTTGCGGTGGCGGATCCGGGCGCGGTTCCGCCGCTTCTTTCGTCCGAGCTTCCGTCGACCTTTTCCGGTTTTCTTGACGCCCATCCGCTCACTTCTCCTGCGGGCCCTACGGCCAAAACTGGTCCAAGCCGAAAACGAGCCGCGTACTGTATCAAGCCCCCCGGATTCGATCAACGGAAGGGACGAAGGGATTTTCCGGTTTCGCAGAAGTCTTCACAGATGTTGGCTGATCAAGACTTGCGCGTGCGAAGCGGCTCTTCGATCCACTCCTGATCCGCGTGTTCGAACGGTGGATGCGGGGGCAGGGCAGGGGAGCGGCACCCGTCCGCAGAGCGAGTCAAGGATTCCGCTTTCGCCGCTGCCAGTATCCCGGACGGCGCCCCGTGTGAGCAACCGCCAGAATCAGGATAAGATCTGGATCCTCGACCAGGTAGATGAGGCGATAGGGAAACCTCCGGACTCGCAGCGAACGGTACGGACCGACAAGGCACGGGTACGACGTCGGGTCGTCCGCGATCCTTGCGCGGTCCAGGCCACAGCGGCCCGGAACCGTTCGGCAACGCGACGATCGGTCGCACGACGGCGGTAGTGCCTTTCCGCCTGACGAGCTTCCTCAGCCGCCAGCCTGTGGAAACGCAGCGGGAACGGCACGGGTCACTCCGGTTCCCAGAGTTCCTCGAGTGACACTGATCCATCTCGGTCGGCGGCCCGCCGATCGAGTTCCGCCTCCAGATCCGGACGATCGTCCGCAAGACCCTCGGGACCGTCCCCGAACGAATCGATTAGTTCGACAAGCAGCCAGCTCCGCTCGGAGGCGGAAAGCCGAAGTGCCGCGTCGCGGATCTCATCGCGTGTGTCGAGCATCGAATCACTCCCCTGTCGTGAAGCTGTACCAGAGATCTTATCGGAACCGCGATGCGCAGCCAGACAGTTCCCCTACCGACCCTCCGACCATGAACTCGATGCCAATACCGTCACCGGGAGTTCGTCAATCGCTTTCTGAGGAACATCGACCCGGTAGATGTCGACGCAACAGCCGCAACCTTCGTTCTCCGAAATATACGCGGCACGATCTCTCCATCGAACAAGCCACGCTTCGACAGCCGCTTGCTCCGGTTCTCCGACCGTCGTGCAGATTGTGGCCCTGGGCATTTTTCGCATCCCCGCTCAAGGGAGGCAACAAGGGATACACGTTATGTTCGCTCGACTTGCAGGGCCACGCTGGCCTCACCCACGGGAACGGGCTTCGCTCGTGCAGTAGGCGTAGATTGATGGCTAAGGCCATCCGCCAGCGTTTCCGTCGCGATGAAGGTGCTCCATTCGGTGATGGCTTGTGTGGCCGTGGCGTTATCGGTCGACCACGTGATCCGGATGCGGTCCTCGATCTCGAGGCCTTCGTCCTTTCGTAGCTGCTGGACATGGCGGACGAAGTCGCGGGCCATCCCTTCGCGGATCAGCTCGGGCGTCAGCGTCGTCGACAGGGCGATCTGGATTCCCTGATCGTCGGCAGCCACCCAGTCGCTCGCCTGCTCGGTGCTGACCATCACGTCCTCGGGAGCGAGCGTGATCTCGTTTCCGTCGAGCGTCAGCGTCACCTGTTCGCCGCGGCGGAGCGGGGCAAGGGTGTGCGAGTCGACCGTCGGAAGCTTCGTCTTCACGAGGTTGAGGAGCTTCCCGAGCTTCGGGCCGAGCGTCTTGAGGTTCGGCTTGTAGGCGTAGTGGACGAGGTCGTCGAGGTTGTCGCGCGACGTCACCTTCTTGACGTTAAGCTCGTCCTTCACGACGTCCGCCAGTGTTTCGATCGCGTGCCGCTGCTCCGCCGACGCACAGGCGAACTGAAGCTCCGCCAGCGGCTGCCGGGTGCGGTGCCCGGTCTTCTCACGTAGCCCATGCGCCAAGGTGACCAGCAGCTGCGCGGCCGACGTGCGGCGATTGAGCGACTCGTCGAGGAGCGCGGTGTCGACTTCGGGGTAGTCGCAGAGATGGACTGAGGAGGGACCAGGGTCTAAGGTTGAGGGTCTAGGGACAGAGGGGGACGCTGCCGCGTCTTCGGTGGCTCCACCACTCACGACGAGGTTTTGGTACATCCGCTCGGTGAGGAAAGGGATCGCCGGCGCGAGGAGCTTCGTGAGCGTCACGAGGACGTGATAGAGCGTCTGATAGGCCGCCAGTTTGTCGGCATCCCACCCGCTTGCGTTCGACCCAACCCCCCCGAGCCCCATCCCCCCAGCGCTAGGCCGCGGTCACCC
>JADZEF010000070.1 GCA_020850695.1 Planctomycetaceae bacterium
GCAAAGTGGTTGCGGCCCTGGCGATCATCGAAGAAATGCAGTCCGGGAAGTACGACGTGGTGTGCCTTGGCCGCCGCGGGACGTCGGCCGCCTCCGGGTCGTTCCCCGGGAGCGTGGCCGAGAAGATCCTCCGCGAAGCGATGGGGACGACGGTGTGGGTCGTCGACTGACTCCTGGCAGGATGCGGTCAGTCGCCTGCTTCGGATGACGAGGGGGGCGGTGCGGCGGCCTGTTCCGCTGAAGGTTCCGCGACGGCGCGGAACGCCCACGTCCCGAGCGCGGCGGCCAGCAGCAGCTCGCCCAGTGTGAAGAGTGCGGGCCAGGGCTCTGTCCATGTCCCCTGTTTCAGCTTGCGGCTGTTGAGCCACCGCCAGAGGGTTGTCTCCCGTTTCAGGCGGGCGTCGATCGCTTCGGGAGTCCAGCGCGTGCGGAGGTCTTCGTCAGCGCCCTTCAACCCGCGGACGAACTCATCGAATTGCTCTCGCGCCTTGGGGTCGGCGTTTTCGTCGACGGTGTAGGATTCGGCAATGGAGCGTGCCATGTCGGCCTGCAAGGCGTCCGCGACCGCGGATTCGGCGGCCGTCTTCATGATTTCCCGCCGCCGCTCGATGCGCCATGCTTCGGTCTGCCGCTGCCATTGGGCGAGCGTCAACCCGACAAGCGAGACGAGGAGCAGAGAGGCAATGGCGATGCCCAGTTTTCGGGTGGGGCGAAGACCCGTCATGCGGGCTGCTCCCGCCAGAACCAGTCCGGCGAGCGCGCCGTAGACCAGCGGAATGGGGAACCGCTGGCGCAACTCGGCCGGCGCGTTGATCGCGCCGATCGCCAGTGCGGTCAGCCCGATGATCGCCAGTACGCCGAATTCGAGGAAGCGACGCATCGGAGGGGCTTGGTCGACGAAAGGGACGATCTCGCCGCCGGCGCCTGGCATCCCCGGATCGACTCGATCGTGAGCTGTCTGAATCGGCACTCTGTTTGAATCGGTGCCCGGGGCACACAGAGCTGCACCCTGGATGCGGCGATTCGTCATTCTATTCCTTCAGGCCGTCGCGATTCGATCGTTCCGGGTCGATGTTCAGCATCTTGCGCTCTTTGTCGTCCGGAACGCGGAGCGGGCGGACCACCCGGAATCCGACGTGCAATGCATCGGTGAGGTACCAGATGCTCCGCGGGCGCTGCGGGTCCTGCTGCTTCCAGTCGGGAGTCGAGCTGAGGCGTGCGGCGCTGCGGAGCTCGGGTGCGTCCTGCATCCACGAGCCGCCGCGCGTGCTGCGCGGATACTCCTTTTCCTTGTCGGGGATGTTGTACGGGAAGACGGCCGGCTTGTCGGCGGGGAACTTCGCGTAGAAGCCCGGATCGTAGGCGTCGAGAGTCCACTCGGCGACGTTCCCGTGCATGTCGAATAGGCCCCAGGGGTTGGGCTTTTTGAGCCCCACTTTGTGGTAGACCGCGTCGCTGTTGCCGGCGTGCCAGGCGTAGTCGTCGAGCTTCGAGGCGTCATCGCCGAAAGAATATGCGGTCGTGGTTCCAGCGCGGCAGGCGTATTCCCATTCGGCTTCGGTCGGAAGGCGGTAGTAATGGCCGGTCTTCGCCGAGAGCCACTGGCAGTACGTTTTCGCCGCCAGTTGGGTCATGCAGATGGCGGGGAAGCCGTCGTGTCCCATGCCGAAGGTCATGTCGGTGTAGGGCTTGGTGGGGCGGGTGACGCCGTCGGCCTTCTCGTCGAGCTCGGTGGCGACCGCCGCACCGATTTTCCGCCGCTGGCGGTCGAGGTCGAAGCTCCAGACATCGTATTCGTCCCAAGTCACTTCGTGCTTGCCCATCCAGAAGGGTTCGACCTTCACGTTATGGACGGGGCCTTCGTCATCCTTCCGGCCTGCTTCACCCGTGGGGCTCCCCTGTTCGAAGATGCCCCCTTTGATGGGAATCATCTCGAAGGAAACCTCTCCCCCGGGAATCGGCTCCTTGTAGGGCTTCATCTCGGCTTCGGCCTTGGCCTCCGCGGCGGGATTCGGCTTGACCGGAACGGGCTTGTCCTCGGCGGACGCAGCCAGGGGAAGGAGGCAGGCGAGCGCCGCGGCGACTTGTCCCGCTCGGAAGCGGGGGAGAAGATGACGGAAAGGGTTGGCGGTCATGGGCAGAATCTTTCGAGCCGGCGGCGGCAGGAAGCGAGCGGACGGTGAGCGAACGAAAACGGGAGGGAGACGCGTGAACGGATGGCTGGCCGTCGCGGCGGGATTGTGTCTGGCCGGAGCCGACGGGGCGGCGCCCCTGGTGCGGCACGAATTCACGCAAGTCCGCATGGGCGTTCCCGTCACCATCACAGTCTATGCCCCGTCCGAAGAGGTTGCAAACACGGCTGCCTCGGCCGCTTATGCCCGCCTTCGCGACCTCAACCTGATGCTGAGCGACTACGATCCCGAGAGCGAATTGATGCGACTCTGCCGCGATTCGGGACCCGGCAAGCCGATCGCCGTGAGTCGCGAATTGTTCGATGTGCTGAGGAAGGCGCAATCGGTCTCAGAGCGAAGCCGCGGGGCCTTCGACGTGACCGTCGGACCGCTGGTTCAGTTGTGGAGGAAGGCCCGCCGGACGAAGCAGTTGCCCACCGAAGACGAATTGAAGGCGGCCCGCAGCAAGGTGGGGTATCGGCATGTCGTGCTCGATGAGAAGCATCGGACTGTCGAACTGCGGTTGACCGGAATGCGGCTCGACCTGGGAGGAATCGCGAAAGGTTATGCGGGCGATGAGACGTTGAAATTGCTGAAGTCACATGGATTGAGCCGCGCGCTGGTGGCGGTGTCGGGGGACATCGTGGCGGGAGACCCTCCGCCGGGCGAAACGGGGTGGCGGATCGGCGTCGGTCCGCTGGAGAACGCCGAGGCTCCGCCGAAGACATTTCTGCGAATTGCAAACCAGGCGGTGTCAACGGCTGGAGATGCCTTTCAGTTCGTCGAGATTGACGGGAAGCGTTACTCGCACCTGCTCGATCCGGCGACCGGTTATGGACTGACTCATCACTCGAGCGTGACGGTTGTCGCGGCGGATGGAATCACATCCGACAGTCTCGATTCGGCGGCCTGCGTTCTTGGAGGGCGGCGCGGCATGGAGTTCCTTCGCGATGCTCCCGAGAAGGTGAAGGCGTGGATCGTCGAGAAGGCCGAGACGACGGAAACGTCGTACAAAGTCGGCGAGTTCGACCGGCTGATCGAGCCGCGGAGGTGATTGCCACGAAAGTGCGGCAGAATGCGGTTTCTTGCGAAGATTTCACGTCGCGGCCTGCGGGAAATCCCCGGAACGTCGATAATGTTCCGTGGGGCCAATTTTTTGCAGAGAGGGCCAGCCATGCCGCGACTATTTACTGTCGGAGTTGGAGCCGTTCTGATCCTGGTCGCTTCGAGTGGGGCGTTCGCCCAGTACGGCCGCAGTGGAGGCGGGCGTGGCGGAGGGGGACGTGGCGGCACCCAGATGATTCAACGCCTCGTGCAGATGCAGCAGCAACAGATTCAGGCCATGCAGAAGGCCGCCGCCGAGAAAGCCGCGGCCGAACAGCGTCGCAAGCAGGAACTGAATGCGAAGCGACGCGAAAAGATGGAAGAGTCGAAGGCCCGTGCCCAGCAGAATCGCGACGCCCTGCTGAAGGCCAACGCCGAGCGAGCGAAAGAAGCCGCCAACTCGGACAAGGCGACAACGGCGAAGGGGGCGAAAGACGGTTCGTCGAAGAACGCCGAAGCGAAAGAAACGCCCGCGTCGACCAGGCCCTGAGATTGCGGACGGTGCGTTCGAAGACGCACCGCCTCGCATGCCAGGCTTTCAGCCGGTGTCAGTTGTGACGTTGAGCGGGACGCATCAGCCCGATGCCGTCGTAGTAGAACCCCAGTTCGGCCATTTTCGGGGCCGGGTAGAGGTTCCGCCCGTCGAAGATCACCGGGCGCTTCAGGCGGCGCATCATCTCGGCGAAATCGGGCGTGCGGAAGGGCTGCCACTCGGTGCAGATCGCCAACGCGTCCGCGCCGTCGAGGGCGTCGTACTGGTTGTCGAAATAGCTGAGCTTGTCTCCGTACTCCGCACGGATATTGGCCATCGCTTCGGGGTCATGAACGCGACACGCCGCACCGGCCGCGAGCAGGCTGTTGATCAGCACGCGGGCGGGGGCTTCGCGGACATCGTCGGTGCGGGGCTTGAAAGCCAGACCCCACACGGCGAACGTCTTGCCGCGCAGGTCTCCCTGGAAGAAGCGGTGAATCTTCCGGAAGAGGACTTCCTTCTGCCGGTCGTTGACCGAGTCGACCGCCCGCAGCAGGTCGATTTTGAGTCCCGTCCGGCCGGCCAGGGCGATGAATTCGCGGACATCCTTCGGAAAGCACGAACCGCCATAGCCGACGCCTGGGAACAGAAACTGATCGCCGATGCGGCGGTCGGTGGTGATTCCCTTGTGGACTTCAGTCACGTCGGCGCCGGTCGCTTCGCAGATGTTGGCGACCTCGTTGATGAAGCTGATTTTCGTCGCCAGCATGCAGTTTGCGACGTACTTCGTCATCTCGGCGCTCTCGGGCGTCATCGAGAGGAACGGCTTCTTTTCCCAGAGGAAGGGGCGGTAGAGCTCGCGGAGCACTTCGGTCACTTCCGGCCGACGCGTGCCGACCACCACGCGGTCGGGCTTGGTAAAGTCGTCGATGGCCGCTCCTTCCTTGAGGAACTCGGGGTTCGACGCCACATCGACATCGCGCCCGGTCGCTTCCTTCAGGATGCCGGCCACCATCCGGTTGGTGCCGACCGGGACGGTGCTCTTCACCACCACGATGGCGTCGCGGTCGAGGTGCGGGGCCATGGCCCGGGCGGAGGCCTCGACATATTTGAGGTCGGCCGCGCCCCAATCGGAGTCGGATTCGTCGCGAGCGGGCTTCGTCGGCGTCCCGACGCAGATGAAGACGCACTTCGCCCCGGAAATCGCCTCGGCGTAATTCGTGGTGAACTTCAGGCGTCCCGCTTTGACGTTGCGGGAGATCAGTTCTTCGAGGCCCGGCTCGTAGATCGGGACCTCGCCGTGGTTCAGGCGGTCGACCTTGCGGGCATCGACGTCGAGGCAGACGACGCTGTTGCCGTATTCCGAGAAACAGGTTCCGGTCACCAGGCCGACGTACCCCGTGCCGATCATCACGACCTTCATGCCGATCCTCACTCTCGCAGGGAGGGGAAATCAGGTCGCTTCTCCTGACTCCTGTCTCCTGACTCCTGTCTCCGTCCGTCCGCCATACTGCTCGGCATAATAGCGACGATACTCCCCGCTGCGAATGCGGTTCACCCAGTCGGTATGAGACAGGTACCACGCGATCGTCTCGCGGAGTCCCTCGCGGAAATCGACCTGTGGGCTCCAGCCGAGCTCCCGCTCGGCCTTGGCGCAGTCGATGGCGTAGCGCTGGTCGTGGCCGGGGCGGTCGGTGACGTATCGGATGAGGGATTCGGGCTTGCCAAGCAGTTCGAGCAGCAGTCGCGTCAGATCGATGTTCCGGACCTCGTTGCGACCACCGAAGTTGTAGACCTCGCCCACGCGGCCGCGTCGCATCGCCGCATCGACCCCTCGCACATGATCCAGCACGTGGATCCAGTCTCGGACGTTCTCCCCCGTCCCATAGACCGGGAGCGGGCGATCCTCGAGCGCATTCGCCACGAATAGGGGAATCAGCTTCTCGGGAAACTGGTAGGGACCGTAATTGTTCGAGCAGCGGGTGATGACGGCCGGGAATCCGAACGTGTGGAAGTACGCCCGCACCAGGAGATCCCCCGCGGCTTTGGACGCCGAATACGGGCTGTTGGGGGCGAGCGGGGTGTCTTCGGTGAAGTATCCCTCGGCTCCCAGGCTGCCGTAGACCTCGTCGGTCGACACCTGGACGTAGCGGGGAATGTTGGCTGCCCGGCAGGCGTCGAGGAGCACCTGCGTTCCCACGATGTTCGTCTGCACGAAAGGTCCGGAGTCGAGAATGCTCCGATCGACGTGACTTTCCGCCGCAAAGTGAACCACCGCGTCAAACGGTTCCGACCGCAGCAATTCTGTCACTGACGTCCGGTTGGCGACGTCCGCCTGCACAAAACGGTGCCGCGGATTCGATTCCAGATCGGCGACATTTTCGAGGTTCCCCGCATACGTGAGTTTATCGAGGTTGACGATCCGGAGGTCGGGGTCGGTTTTGAGTTCCCAGCGGACGAAATTCGATCCGATGAACCCGCAACCGCCGGTAACGAGGATCGACTTCATGTTGGAACGGTCCGTGATCAGAGAAGACCGGATTGTCGGGGCTTCGCCTTCGGAGATTTACCACTCCCTCGGGCGGAGTCCCAAGTCGAAAACCTCCTCACCCATGTGTCGGGCTGAGGCGGAAAAATCATAAAAAACCGAGCAAAACGAGGGTTCTGGTGTTCACGTCTTGGCTCGCCGACCGATTGGGATACTTGGATGCTTCGCGGCCACGGCGTTCTAAACGATTCATTAATTCGATGTTACGCCGGCAGATTTTTCCTGCGAAATTCACTCGGCGGCGAGGGCGGAACGCATTGGCGTCGGTCACTGTAACGACTACGGCAGCCATTTCGGCTTTGATGGAGGGGGAGAGTACACATTATAATTGCGAATCGACCGCGGCCGCGTGGCCGCCGTCCATTTCGAGTCTCGCGAGCTGCGTTGTATGAAACGTCTCTTCTGGGCCGTCGGGTGCCTGCCCATCGCGGCAATCCTCGCCGGCTGTAGCGGAACGGAGGGTCCCACCGGGGCCGAGCGTTCCCCCTCGTCGGAGACGGAAACCGCGGAAGAGGGTGTCGACGCAAGCAGTCCCTCGCTCGTGGTCGCCGTGAATGACGCCAATTTCGAGCGTCAGGTGATCATGAGCGAGAAACCGGTGCTCGTCAGCTTTTCTGCCACGTGGTGTGGTCCGTGCCGGGCGATGGCCCCCGTGCTTCGCGATATCGCGAAGGACTACGACGGCCGGATGGTTGTTGCGGACATTGACATCGACAATGGCCCCTTGACGTCGAATCTCTATAACGTCCGGGCACTGCCGACGCTCATTCTGTTTCACCGGGGGGAAGTCGTTCTGCCGTTCGAGGCCGGAATTCCGCAAGAGCGAATCTCGAGCATTCTCGATGAGCAATTGATCGCCCTTGCGACCGAGCCCCCCATGGTGCCGATGCCGGCCGTGCCGCCGGCGCCCTCTCCCACCGTGACTCCCATTTCGACGCCGAGCGTAGCGGCGAGTCCCGGCGATCCTGCGACGCTCCAGGGGGCTCCGCCCGCCGCTGTTGCCGGGGCGGCAAACACCAGGGAGGCCGCGCCGGCCACGGCGTCTGCCGGGACGATTTCGGCTGAAACGATGGCCACCAACGCCTCGCCCGTCGCCACGGCCGGCTCCGGCCCGACGCCCGCTTCCCCGAAATGACGACTGTTTCAGCGCAGTAACGCCCGCCGGGCAATGCGTTCGGACGTCGTCCGGCCAGGTATCGCACCGTCGACGATGCTCGCTGGCGGCTTCCCACGGCAGAAATCGGACCCTCTGTGCCTCGAATGTGGTGAATCTGACGTCGAACGGTTGTTCGCCCAGTCGGAATTGCCGCACTTTTCGTATTCCGAGTATGATCACTCGGCGATGAGGAGCATCGACGGGCCGGCGCGCCGCGAATGAGCGGCTTGCGCCGCCCGCACGATGAGACGGACCTCGGGCCAGGATGCAATCATCCAATCGACACGTCTTTGCCGTTTTCCCGGCACAGAACGATAGGGAGTCGGACACATGCGGACAGGCGCCCTGGTAACCCGTGCGGCACGGTTCGGGCTGGCAATGGCACTCCTTTCTACTCTGGCTGTCGGCGTGACAGCGCAGGAAGGGAAGTTCGACCTCAATCCGAAAAAAGGTCTCGGCCTTGCCGGTTTGTCAAAAGCTCCCTCGGATGTCGAGATCTCGGCGTCGTTCAACCAGGAAAAGCCGGGGATGCCGGCAATCCTGGCAGTGACCGTCAAGCTGCCGGATGGGTACTACATCTATTCGACGAAGGACAAAGGGGCTCGGACGGTCATCACCGTGAAGCCCGAGATCGACGGCCTGGTCGCCGTCGACGAGGACTTCATCCCCAGCCGCAAGGTCAAGACGGAGTTCGACAAGGACTTCGGGCGCGACGTGGAGAAATTCTATGACGCGGTCACCTGGTTCCGGCGCTATCAGCTGCCCGAAGGCGTCGACGCCAAGACGGGCATCACGCTGAACGGAGAACTGACCGGCCAGTATTGCGGGAATGGACTGTGCACTCCGCTCCGGAAGGTGCCCTTCCGCGCGGAACTCACGCAGGCGGTCCCGGTGGTCCGGCTTCCGAAGGAGTTGGGCGGACCGGGTGAAGTCGAGTCGGATGTAAAGCCCGCCAAGGCACTCAATGCGCACCCCTTCACCGTGACCGACCGGCCGAAGGTTGCCGGCAAGCCGGGAGCGGCCGAGATCACCTATACCCTCTCGCCCGAGAAGCCGGTTGCGGGGAAGATCGCCACCCTTTCAATCAAGGTGAAGGTGGATGAAGGGTCCCACACTTATTCGATGACGATGGCCGACAAGCAGTCGGCGACTCCGACGGTGCTCGTCATCGGAACTCTGCAGGGGCTGACCGATCCTTCCTCGAAAATCATCGCCAGCGCGAAGCCGAAAGAGAAAACGGTCAACGACGGAACAACCACTTACCATCAGGAACTGCATTACGGGGAAGTGACCTGGACCAAGGACTTCGTGGTCACGGAATCGGGGGCGAAGGATGGAATCGGCGTTGCCGGAAAACTGCAGTTCCAGACCTGCACCGACGCCGCATGCCTCCCGCCGCAGAAGCCGGTCTTCGCCCTGGGAATGCTGCCCCCGGACGCCCGTCAAAAGGCCGAAGCGCTGAAGATCACGCGCGACACTGTGGTCGCGAGTTCCAGCGAGACTCCCGAAGGGCTGATTCCGTTTCTGATCACCGCCGTGATTGCCGGCTTTGCCGCGCTACTCACGCCGTGCGTCTTCCCGATGGTGCCGATCACGGTCAGCTTCTTCCTCAAGCAGTCGGAGTCGAAGCACCATCGTCCGCTGTCGATGGCGATCCTCTATTGCCTCGGCATCATGGGAACGTTCACGGTGCTCGGGCTGCTGATGGCGGCCCTGTTCGGCGCCACGTCGCTCAACACGCTCGCCAACAATCCGTGGCTCAACCTGGGGATTGCGGGAGTGATGGTGTTCTTCGGGTTCAACCTGCTTGGAATGTTCGAAATCCGCGTCCCGTACCAGCTGCTGACCTGGACCTCGGGACACGAAGGGAAAGGCGGAGCGATGGGGGTCCTGTTCATGGCCCTCACGTTCACGCTTGTTTCATTCACCTGCACGTTCGCCTTCTGCGGGCTGCTGCTCGCCTGGGCGGCGAAGGGGCAGTATTTCTGGCCGATCCTCGGAATGCTGGCCTTCTCGGCCGCCTTCGCTTCGCCGTTTTTCTTCCTGGCGCTCTTCCCGAGCTTCCTCAAGAAGATTCCGAAGAGCGGCGGCTGGATGAATACCGTCAAGGTTACGATGGGCATGATTGAACTGGGAGCAGCGGCCAAGTTCTTCAGCAACGCCGACCTCGCCTGGAACCCGACGGAACCGTTCCTGTTCGACTTCACGCTCACGCTGACGATCTGGATGGTCATCTCGCTGCTGACGGCGATCTACCTGCTGGGCTGGTTCCGCCTTCCAAGCGACACGCCGGCTGACTCGATCTCGGTGCCGCGACTTTTGACGTCGATGTCATTCCTCCTGCTGGCAGGTTTGCTCGGGGCGGGAATTTTCTCGTCCAAGGAACCGGGCGGCGAACTTTGGGCCAACATCAAGGCGCTCGTCCCGGCCCGCATCAAGACGGGAATCGACTCTCACGGACCGTACATCGACCATCACGGCCTCAAGTACACGCTCGACTATGTCAAAGCGTTCGAAGTCGCCAAGGCCGAGGGGAAGCCGTTGTTTTTCGACTTCACCGGCGTGAACTGCCCGAACTGCCGGAAGATGGAAGCGCAGATGGCCCAGCCCGAGAACCATGCCCTGCTGGAGAACTTCGTTCGCGTGCAGCTTTACACGGACGCCGTTCCCGGGATTCGCGAGGGAGCGGAAGCGGACCGGCTGCTGAAGATCAATCAGGATTACCAGGCGAACGTCTTCAATGACGCATCCCTCCCCGCGTATCTCATCATCACGCCGGATGGGAAGGCCCTCAGCAACCTCAAGGGATACCGCGCCAACAAGGCCGAGTTCACCCGCTTTCTTGAGCAGGGCATGAAAGAGTGGACGACGATGGCCGGCGGCCAGCGGGGCAACGGGAAGACGGAGTCGGCCGCGGTCGATGGGAAGGTTCCGGCCGCCGAGAAGATGATGTCGACCGAATCTTCCGAGTCGCGGCGATAGGCCGGTTCGTCGATCGTTGCGCTTCCACAGAAAAGCCCGGTCCGGAAGGTTGTTCCCTTCCGGCCCGGGCTTGACTGCTGACGGCCGGACTTTCAGACGCCATCCGCAAGTGGGTCACTTGGAGGCGTTGTCGAGCTTGAAGCACATCACGCTCTTGCGGGTCCGGACGTAGAGCCCCCCGTCCGAGATCGCCGGGGTCGCCACGATGCTGTCTCCCACGTCGTTGGCCGCCAGTTCCTCGTAGGACTCGTCATCCTTGAGGACCGCCACCACGCCGTTCTCCCCCGCGACGTAGATCTTTCCATCGCCCGACACGGGCGACGCGAAATAGTCCGTCGCGTTGGCGATCCGCTTCGGCCCCCGGAAGGATTTCCCCTCGCTCGTCTCGAACACGGTGCTGATCCCGCCCCCCTTCACCAGCAGCATCCGTCCGTTGGAAATGTACGGCGAAACGATGTGGTCCGTGTGCTTCGTCTTGTGCTTCCACAGGACGTTGGAGTCCGTCACGTCTCCTGTCCCGCCGCCGCGGACCGCCAGGATGAACTCCTCGGCCGCGCTCTCGCCCAGTTGTGTAAACCGCGCTCCGGCGAAGTTGTCCGGCGGGAGGAATGCTTTGTCGAGTTCTTCCCCTTCGAGGAAGCCGTCCTTGTTGACGTCGCCCCGCTCGAAGGTTTTCTTGAAGAACGTCTCGGGAATCGGCCGCTTGCCGACGAACGCCTGGATCTCGGGCTTGTCGATTTTGTTGTCTTTGTTTCCCGTCTCCGCCTGGTCGACCGACGCCAGCCACTGGTTGGCGATTCCGCCGCTCTGAAGCGAAATGTAGATCACTCCATCCTTCGTCACCGGCGTCGTCTTGATATTTCGCAGCAGTGTCCTGGCGAACCATTTTCGTTTGCCCGTGGCCGGATCGTAGCCCAGCAGCCGACCGGTCCCCGCCACCACGATTTCATCCCGTCCGTCGACCGTATTGATGACCGGGTGCGAGTAGTTCACCGCCATGTCGAGACGGTCATCCTTCCAGATGAGCTTCCCGGTCGCCTTATCGAAGGCATAGAACGCCGGCTCCAGGTCGTCATCCTGACAGAACAGCACCATGTCTTTGTAAAGAACCGGCGACATGCCGGCCCCCCACTTGAAGATGAAGAAGGGGACCGGTAGCTCCTTCTTCCAGACGTCCTTGCCGCTCTTCGCATCGACCGTCATCAGTCCCAGGGTGCTGAAGTAGAAATAGACCCGATCGGCGTCGGCGGCCGGCGTCGAACTCGCCGGGCTGTTCGTCTGATGCACCTCGTCGAGCTCTCCCGTCGACCAGCTCCGCTGCCACAATTTCTCCCCCGTGCCCGCATCGAACGCAAACAGGCTCACCGTCTCCTTGTCGGTCATGCCGCTGACGAACAATCGACCGGCGGCCACCACGGCCCCTCCGACTCCGTCCCCCACCTCGGCCGACCACCGAAGGTTCTCCGACTTGGAGAATGTCACGGGGAGCGGCTTTGTGCCGGTCGAGATGCCGCTGCAGTTGGGGCCGCGAAACTGCGGCCAGTCCTCGGCCGAAACGCGATGAAAATCGCCGGCCAGGGCGATCGTCGCAACAGCGACAGCCAGCAGAAGAATTCGTCGGGGAGCGGGATGCGGCATGGTGATCCTCGGAAAGACGTGTGATACGTCGGCGGCACGTTCGGGCACGGCGGAGCACGCGGCCCAGACTTAATGCGACGACTCGAACGAGCGCGGAGAGAAGCCTCGATTCTGGCCCGGCAAGTGCAAAATTGCGAGTGGCGGACGAGGTCTCGCGACACTCATTCCAGCAAAAAGAGCCGCAGCCCGCAGCAGAACTGCGAGCCACGGCCCCTTTCCCGAGGACAGTCAGACGTCCCGAGTCCGGACGCCTCATTTCTGAGGATCGATTGACAGAGGTTCGACTCCCGCTTCCCGGAAGGCCTGCTCGGCTCGCGAGAGAGCCGCGATGTCATGGGGGTCTCTGACTTCCACGCCGACGAGAATCTTTCCGTCCGTCAGCGACTGGTCGTAGAAGTCGGCCAGTCCCTTTTCCCTGGCTCGCGTCATCATCGCCCCGAACAATCCTCCGACGACTCCGCCGGCCAGCAGCAGGCTGGGGCCGGCCACCAGGAGCGACAAGCCCGCCGCGGTCGCCACGCCCGCGCTCAAGACCCCGCCGAGCGTCGCCCCGATGGCCCCGCCTAACGCGGCCGTTTCTGGCGTGTGTTCGCCCGCCGGTTCCTCATGCTCGAACCGGCGGAAGTGGGCTTCCTTTTCCTCGTCCGAGCAGACGACCGAAATCTGATTGGCGCGGAATCCCGCTTCCAGCAGCCCTCGGACTGCGTTTTCCGCGGTTTCGATCGTCTCAAACACTCCGCAGCGGACTGTCTCGTTCTCTGTGCTGTTCGTCATGAGGCACCTCGATTCAGGCCGGGCGAATGGCGTCCGTCATCCGCGATCCGGAATGGCTGTCAATCGTGTCGTTCGTTTCTCGCTGATTTTCAGTGCACGGCGGCGGGGCGAAGATCGGTCTGGCGATTCTCCAGAACCCACTGCACCGCGTGCTGGGTCAGCTCCATACCGTTCCGCAGATTGAGCTTCGCCTTGATGTTCTCGCGATAAGTCTCGATCGTCTTCGGAGACAGGCTCAGGTTCTGTGCGATCTGACGCGTCGTCACGCCGTTCCCCAGCTGAACGAAGACTTCCAGCTCCCGATCGGAGAGGGTCTCGACCGGGCTCTTCTCGCCGTCCCCGTGGCCGCTGATCGTGCGGTACAGCATGCGGTCGGTCATGAAGTCGCTGAGGTAGACGCGACCATCCAGGATCCGCCGCAACGCTTCCACCACCCGCTCGACCGGCTGAAACTTCGAGACGAATCCGCGAGCTCCCGCCCGCAGCGCCCGCTCGGCATACAGGGATTCGTCATGCATCGAGCAGACGAGCACCTGGGCTCCGCTGACGCGTGTTGACAACTGCCGGATCAGCTCGAGGCCGTTCCCTTCGCGAAGCACCACTTCGAGAACGACCAGATTGGGTCGCGTCTGAACGCAGGCCTCCAGCCCTTCGGCGAACGTGCCCGCTTCGGCCGCCACCTCGAAATCCGGATTTCGCGAAAGGATTGTCCGGAGGCCGTATCGAACCAGCGGCTGGTCGTCGATGAGGACGACTTTGGCCGACGCATCGCGAATTCTCAATGCGGGGATTCCCCTGTCCGGGGAGGAGGAATCGTGATTTCCGTTCATATCGATCATCGAGGGATCTCCGGAAGAGTGACAGGAGAGTCCACGGCCGCAACCGACGTACCATCCGGAATCAGCGACGTGAACAATCGGCGCGCAGACCATAACCCCTCGGTTTTTGCCAATTCCCCTTGCGGCGAAAACCTAAATTCGCGGGCAGAGGTCGCGAGGCATGCGCGGTGAGCGATCAGAGTGGTGGCTCAGCATCCGGCCGATGGGCGTCCTCGGAATCCCGCTGAGTCACTGATCGCTTCCTCGCCAAGCATCGCCAGGTGCGGTCATTCGTCAGCAAACGACCGTCTGGTGCGTCGCCCGCTCAAGCTACCGAGAGACATGGCAGCCGGGATTGGCGGCTTCGAAGGCCCGGACCGCTTCTTCAGTCACCTCGGTTGAGTCGACGGCCAACGACTTCAGTACGGGCATTCCCGAAAGTCGTCTCAATCCCTCATCGGTGATCGAGGTGCGACCGAGAGACAGCCACTGCAAGCTTCGGACCCTGGCGATTGAGGCGAGTCCCTCGTCGCTCACGTCGGTCGCGTGCAGGTTGAGTGTATCGAGGCTCGAGAGGTCGACGAGCGACTCGAGGCCATCGTCCGTCACTCCGGTGGCGCTCAGCGACAGCATGCGAAGCCGTTGCAGAGGCTTCAGATGCTGCAGGCCTCTGGCGGTCACTTCCGTCGCGTCGAGCTTGAGGCTCTCAAGCTCCGTCAGGCCCGAAAGGTGAACCAGCGCGTCGTCAGTGATCTCCGAATTCATCAGGTCGAGTTCGTGCAGGTGGCGGCAGATGCCGAGCCGCGCCACCGTCTCATCGTTCGCTCCCGGCCCCCGCCACGCGACGCGGTGGATTGGATCGAGCCCCGTCAACCACGCCGGGTTGAACCGTCGTCGCAACCAGCGTCCGCCGAACTCCCCCTCGCTCCTTACCCCGTTCCCGCCACCAAATCCGATCCGGGCGATCAACTCCCGTTGAGCCCGCACCTTCATCCAGACCGCAAGACTTCCCCCGGGCACGACCACGAGGAGAGCGCCAAGGAAGAGAATCCCCGCCGGGGGAAGCCGTGCGCGGGAGCGTGGTTCAGCCGTGGATCGCATCGCGGATTTTCTCGATCAGCCCCGGGATCGCCTCCTTCGGCTCCGCCTTCTCCTCGTACTCAAGCACGATGTACCCGCGGTAGTTGGCCTTCTTGAGAATCTTGATGACCCGCTTCAGATCGGCTTCCTCGGGCTTCCCGTTCGGAGCGACCGACGCCTTCACCTGGGCATTGACCGCATACGGCGCAATCCGCTCGAGGTCGGCATAGGGATCGGCGGTGCGGAAGTTGCCGCCGTCGAAATTCACGCCGAACCACGGCGACGGCTTCACCCCTTCGACGATCTTCAACAACTGCTCGGACGTCGCCGTGATCCCCCCATGGTTTTCCAGCGCCAAGAAGACTCCCTTCTTCGCCGCATACTCGAGCGACTCGTTGATCCCCGCAATGCACCGTTCGAGGGCCGCCGCTTCGGAATCTCCCTTCGGCACCTGACCTGCAAAAATGCGGATCACCGGCGCCCCCAGCGTCGCCGAGTAGTCGATCCAGTCGCGGCACATCTTCAGGTGTTCGTCCCGTTTCGGGCCTTCCGGCAGACAGAAGTCATTGCCGATCGCCGTCCCCGAGACATCGAGCCCGAGCCGGAACGTCCGCTCTTTCAGGCTGAGCAGATAGGCGTCAGTCACTTCCTTCGGGAAGTAGTACGCCGTCAGTTCCGTCCCGTCGAGGTTCAGTTCGGCGCAGTAATCGACGAAGTCTTCCAGCCGCATCTTCGCCGCGGCGATCTGCTCGGGCGTTCCGCGCGTCGGCAGATACCGGGAGAACGAATATGCGGCGAGGCTGAGCTTCATGTGCGACGCCCCGTTGCGAACGGGGGGAGACGCCGCGGGGGCGGATGCGGAAGCGGTCAAGGCCAGCGAGGCCGCCGCGGACCCGGCGACGGCCGTCTTCAGAAAGCGGCGGCGATCGAGCGGCGAAGAGTCGGAGTAGTCGATCATGAGCGCAAGTCCTGTGACAAGGGGAGCGATGTCCGCGCGATTCTACAGCGGAGTGAGGTCAAAGCGTATCGATCCGAAGTCGAGTCGTCGCGGCGCACCCGGTCAGCGCTGCATGCTGTGCAACCGTAAATCAAACACCTCTTGACGCCATCCGGCCTCCCGGTACGCTTCGATGCCGAGCCCGTCACTTTGCCGTAAATCGCACCGTCCCGGACGCTCTTCGTGACCCTCGCCCCTCTCCGTGCGGCGCTGATTCTGTCAGCCTTGTCCCTCGTGGGATGCACCACGGTCGGGACCACGTTTTCGCCTTTGGCGGCGTTCGAGCAGTCGCACGTCTTCGTCCCGTCGAAGTATCCCTACGGCAACTGGCATCCCAAGGATCTCGAACTCGAGGATGCCTGGTTCGACTCGGCCGACGGAACGCATCTGCATGGCTGGTACTGCCCGCACGAGAAGCCGCGGGCCGTCGTCCTGTTCCTGCACGGCAACGCGGGGAACGTCACGCACACCGCCGAGTACCTGAGGTCGCTGCACGACCTGCATCAGCTCACTGTCATGTCGTTCGACTACCGGGGCTTCGGACGGAGCGACGGCGTGCCGAGCGAATCGGGCATCCTCGCCGATGCCCGCGCCGCCCGCGCCTGGCTGGCAAAGCGGACCGGCCTTCGCGAGTGCGACATCCTCTTGATGGGTCACTCGCTCGGCGGGGGCGTCGCGGTCGACCTGGCGGCGAAGGACAACTGCCGCGGGCTGGTGCTCGCCAGCACCTTCACGTCGATGCCCGACGCCGCCGCCCACCACCTGCCGTATCTGCCGACAAACATCCTGATGCGGAACCGCTTCGACTCCCTCCGCAAGATCGACCAGTTCCACGGCCCGCTCCTGATGGTCCACGGCGACCGTGACCGCGTCGTTCCCTACGAGCAGGGACGAAAGCTCTTCGCCAGGGCGAACGAGCCGAAGCGGTTCGTGACGAACGCCGGCGGCGATCACCTGCAACTGGTGTCGAAAGAGTACACCACGGCGATGAATGAATTTCTGAAGCAATTGCCGCGACTGGATCCATCCGACGAAAAGTAGGCAGACCTGAAGCTCTGCCTTTCGAATCGCCTCGAATGATCGAGAACGAATTCGACGTTGGCCGTCGCAAAGCAAAGGAGCCGGCTCGAGTGCAGACTCGAACCGGCTCCCTTGAGTTCAGGATTCTACAAGGTTTCTTCAGTGGGGCGGCGGAGGGCTGTTCTGGAAGGCCCGGTTGCGGTAGAGGAAGTCGATGATGTTCCCCTCGTGCGGCTGCAGCCAGTTGAGCTGGATCGTCTTCACTTCGCCGATGTTGAGCCGGTCGATGTGCGTCGCATCCAGAAGCTCCTGCGACCACTTCGGGTTCTTCGTGATCGCCGAGCAGACGAGCGTCTGGCCGATGTTCTTCAGCATCTCGTCCTGCGGGCAGTCGACGACCACCGCGAACGGGAACATGTACTCGGCCTTGGCGATCGCCGGCTCGTAGCTGGTGCTGTGCAGCACGGTCGGCCGCATGAAGTCGCAGCGTTCCTTCTTCACCAGCCGCGGGCCGTTGCGGTACTTCTCGGTGGCTTCCGTCACCACGCCGCCGCTGCTCTTGATGCCGTCGTCGATCTGGGCGTTGATGGCGTCCGCCACGCCGGGCACCGTGAACGGAGCGATCTTCGCCTCGGGGTCGGTGGCCGACTTCGGCTCGATCGGTCCGATCTTCTTGGCGATGGCGTCGGCGATCTCGCGGCCGTACTTCGGCGTCCAGATGGCCGAGCAGTTGATGCAGCCGCGACCGCTGTTGAGGGCGATGCTGTCGGCCATCAGGTCGACGTACTTCTCCCAGTTCTCGACCTCGTCGTCGCCCAGCAGAATCTTGGAGAAGCCGGGGCCGTGGGCCTGCACCCGCGGGTTGCCGTGGTAGCGTTCGACAGTCGCGGTGCCGCCGAAGATCATCGTCCGCGGGCAGTTCTCAATGACCGCCGCCCCGACGTCCGGACCACCCGGATACATGCAGAACGCTTCGCGCGGCACGCCCGCCTGCGTGAAGGCTTCGACCATGCGGTAGGGGGTCCAGGGCTCCTGCGGGCCGGGCTTCAGCACGAGGCCGATCTGCAGCGGAATGACCGGCATCCACAGCGTGTGCACGCCGGGACTGTTGGACGGCAGCACCATGCCCAGAACCGGCGAATTCGCCTGGTAGCTCAGCATGACGCCGCGAGACTCCATCCCGTAGCCCTTCGTCAGGATCTCAAGCGGCAGGCCGCGGGTGAGGGCTTCGAGCACTTCACGCATGTGGGTCAGCACGAAGTGGTTCTTCTTCATATTCGCCGCACACATGTGCTCGGGCAGGCCGGTCGTGGCCGACTGCATCTTGCAGAAGTCGGCCGGCGACTGCGTCCCGTTCCCCAGCGGCAGCGTCCCCGTCAGGTACAGGTCGGCGGCCTTCTTCGTCATCTCGATCAGCTGATCGATCGAAAAGTCTCGAAGGATGTTGCGGGCCCGCTGGGCGTGCCGCATATCCATCTTGAGCATGCCGCCGTTCGCCTGATGAACCTTCGCCAGCACCTCGCCGGTCTCGAAGTGAATGACGTCGGCCTTCTCGAGGCTTTCGTAAGGTTTGCCCCAGCGGAGCACGGGAAGTTCAAGCATGCTCAATCCTCAGAGGAGTGTTAACGCAAAGACGCAAAGTTCGCGAAGAAACGCAAAGATTCGAAAAGGGGAGATCAGGAAGGAAAAAGCCGAGGCCAAATCAGCAACAGACAAGCACGATCAAAGGCCGTTCGCAACTCGATGGACGCCATCTTTCACGTAACGCTCGCCGAAATTGATCACCAGACCAAGCTTCTTTCCAGCCAACCTGAGATGCGTCAGACACTGCGAGAGATGAACGGGATGAATCGCGTCGACGGCCTTTGCTTCGACGACCACGAGATTCCCAACGAGCACATCGATTCGATAGGACTTCTGAAGTCGCCGACCTTTGTAAAACAGTGGAACACAGATCTCGCGAGCCACGAAGATCCCGCGGATTTCAAGTTCAGCACATAAGGACTCGACGTAAACATCTTCTAGAAGACCCGGTCCGCCGAGAAGTCGATGAACCTCGATGGCCGCTCCAATGATCTGATGACTCAGCTCATTTTCTTCCACGGCCTGACCTCACCGTGTTCGCGACGTCGATTCCATCTCACCAATGGCAATAACGCAAAGAGGCAAAAGTCGCGAAGAAATGCGAAGGAAACCGAAATGCCGAGAATTCAATCTCTGCACGACTAAACGTCTCTTGGTTTGCTCGTCAAATCTGCTTTGCGTTTCTTTGCGACCTTCGCGTCTTTGCGTTAATTCATCTTTCTTCTCTGCTTTGCCTCTGTACTAGTACACCCCGACCACTGTCTGCTTCGCAATCTCATGGAACGGACGCGTGCCGCTGATGCCGTCCCACGGATACTTCTCGTGCGGCAGCTCGCGCTCGCCCTCGTCGCGTTCCATGAAGCCCGGGATGAACGTTTCCTTCGTCAGCGTCGTCAGCTTTACGCGGCCCGTTTTGCCATAGCCGACGCACGTGTTGTAGTCCTTGAACTCGACCACTTCGATCACCGCACGCGGCTGCGGGGCGTGGTAGGTAATCTTGTAGTTGTCCTTCGGATCGAACGGCTTCGAGCAGGCGAGGCCCATCAGCGTGTTGCCGTAGGTGGGCGTCATGTAGACGCCGTTGATCAGTTCCTCGCTGGCGAAGCGATACCACTGCGGGGTGAACTCGGTGCCCCCCGAGAAGATTCCGGTGATGCCCTTCTCTTTGATGCTGCTTCCCTTGTCCATCAGCCGCGTGGCGAGGGCTTCGAGCAGCTTGGGCGTCGTGAACATGCACTTGATGTCGTGCCCGGCGGAGAGGATCGTCTCGGCCTGATCGATGACGTGGTCGCGGTAGCGCTCCATTTCCTTCATGTCACCGCGCTTGATGAGCTTCACGACCCATCGCGGGTCGAGGTCGACGCAGAAGCAGATGCCGCCGCGGAACTGGCAGAGGTGCTCGACGGCCAGGCGCAGACGTCGCGGGCCCGAGGGGCCGAGCATCATCCAGTTGCTTCCTTTCGGGAAGTGTTCGTCCGGAAGGGTCGCGCTGAACATCTCGTAGTCGGTCTTCCAGTCGTCGATCTGGAACCGCGACTTCGGGATGCCGGTGGTGCCGCCCGTCTCGAAGACGTAGGCCGGCTTTCCCTTGAGTCCCTTCGGCTGCCACCGCGTCACGGGGCCGCCGCGAAGCCATTCATCCTCGAATTCCGGGAACTTCTTGATGTCGTCGAAGCACTTGATTTCCTTGAGCGGGTCGAACTTCAGCGTCTTCGCCTTCTCCAGCCAGAAGGGGCAGCCGGTTGATTCGCTGAAATGCCACTGCACGATCTCGACGGCATGGGCGTCGAGCTTGTCTTTGGCGGCTTTGCAGAGGGCGTCAAGGTTGGCGGACACGGCGGGACTCTCCCAGGGCGGGGCGGGCGGGAAGGCGGGCGCTGCAGGCGCGGGCAGGTCGTGGGGCGGCAGGACTCGCCGCCATCCACGACGATCGATCATAGACGAACGCCGACTGTTTTCAACGTCAGCGGCGCGAAGGGCGATGTGCGGCAGTGCCTGCTTGCGAAACCTACTCGTCCTCGTCCCTTGGCTCGGGCTTACCGGCCGCCTTGACCACAGTCAGAATTTCCGAGGGGTCGGTAATGACGTACCGCCCTCCCTCGTAAACCACCATGACTTTCCGTGCCAGGATCTCCTGGCCGATCACCTTGCCCTGTCCCTGCTTGGTGACCACCATCGCGCCGACGCGCGGCAGTTCCTTGCGGTACTCTTCGTAGGTGTCGTACTCGTACCGCAGGCAGCACTTCAATCGCCCGCAACGCCCGGAAATCTTCGTCGGGTCGAGCGTCGCCTTCTGCAGCTTGGCCATCTTCATGCTGACCGGCGGCATCTCGTGCAGGTGCGTGTTGCAGCACACCGGCTTCCCGCAATCGCCATAGTCGGCCAGCAACTTCGCTTCATCGCGTACGCCGATCTGCCGCATCTCGATCCGCGTGCGGAACTGCTTCGCCAGGGCCTTCACCAGGTCGCGAAAGTCGACCCTCTTCTCCGAAATGTAGTAGAAGATCAGCCGCTCGCCGCCGAACAGATGCTCGACGTCGACCAGCTGCATCTGCATCTTCCGCTCGTGGATCATCGCGCGGCAACCGTCGAACTCCTCGCGTTCGAGCAGCCGCAACCGGTCGAGTTCGCGACGGTCATCCTCGGTCGCCTCCCGGATGATCCGCCCCGCTCCCTCCCGTTGGCCGAGATATTGTCGAGTCGAATCCGTGGAAGGGCAGAGGATTTCTCCCCACTCGACGCCTCGATCGCTACGGACGATGACCTCGGCCCCGCGACGAATGAACTGCGGCCCCTTGGTGGAGAACTCCGCAACAAGGCGCGTCGACCCGAATCGGACGACGTACGCCGAAGGGGGCGCGGACACGACAGGTGCGGGATCAGCAACGACGGCGAGATTCACCGGGGAGCTTCGCGTGAAAGGAGCGGAAGAAAACAGGCCCGCCCGAGTATAGCAGCCGGTTCGTAGCACGGGCACTCCTGCCCGTGCGAATGACGTTTTCCAGATTCCGGAGCGGACCAACCCACGGAGACGGCTCATCCGGATTGATCCGGGAGTCATTTCACGCACGGGCAAGAGTGCCCGTGCCACGTGCGTCACGCCAGCTTCAACTGCTTCACAAGGTCGGCCGGCGGCATCACGTAGCCGACGTAGAACGGCCCGAATTCCGCGTACTTCGCCGAGGCCTCGTCAAACCGCATCGTGTAGACAATTTCCTTGATGTGTTCCGGGGCACGGCCCCACAGGGTGACGCCCCATTCCCAGTCGTCGAAGCCGGTCGACGCGGTGATCAACTGGCTGACGCGGCCGGCGAACTTGATGCCCGACGTCGCGTGCTCGGCCATCAGGTCGGCCCGCTTGCTGAAGGGCATCGAGAACCAGTTGGCGTGCGGGTCGCGGATCTTGTTCATCGGATAGAACGTCGTCACCGGCAGATTCATCGGGAAGTCGGGGTAGAGCCGCTGCTTGTTCATCATCGGCAGCCGCTGACCGTAGGCGTTCACCTTCGCCGTGTAGGCCGGATCGTCGGGCGACGTCCCCTCGCGCTTCAGGCGCTCCGAATACTGCTCGACGGTCGGGACGTACTCGGAGACTTCGGTGATCGAAACGAACGACCACGCGGGTTCGAGGGCCGCTCCGATCGCCGTCGTGCGGACGGCCTGCTTGATCGAGTCGATGACGAGCGGGTCCGGATCCATGACCATCAGGCCGAAGTCGGCCTTGTGCCCCGAGACGAGAAACGACTGGAGGCGTTGCGGGGCTCCCTCGCGCTCAGGATTGATCGCCGTGATCAGCTCTTCGGTCCCGCGCGCCCGCGCCGACGCATCAAGTCCGTTCAGTGCCGCCTGATGGATGCGGTAATAGATGTGAAGGCAATGCCAGCCCTCGGTCATCTGGATGGTGGGGTCGGGGAGGGCTTGTTGTGTGTGCGCGGGGCGGTTCATGGCGGGATGGAGAGACGGAGTGATTGCGGGGCAAAAGAAAGTGGCCCTCATGCTCCGCATGAGGTTAAGCCTTCGCGACGTGTGATCTGCTCCAGACGATCGACGCAGACGTCAGGGGAACGCGCTTCTTCGATGATCCAGAGGAATGCGGATTCGGACTTCGAGAGTCTTCTCTCTGACGGCTTAACCTCATGCGGAGCATGAGGGCTACTCTAAAGCGAAAGGGCAGCGAGAGGTAGCGACCTCTCCTGCCCTTTCGCACCTATTCACATCAATTCTCACCTCTTCGCACCCCGACTTCCGCCCTCACACGTCTTCTGACTTGGGGACGACGAACGGCTTGCGGTACTCGCGGGTGAGCATCGGGTTGGCTTCCTTCGCCTTGGTCCCTTCGAACACTTCGCCCTTCAGCGTCAGCACGGGACCGAAGCCGATCTTGGTCGAATCGAGTGCGAGTCCGTTCCCGGTGAGGTACTTGCCGAACGTCTCGTAGGATTCCAGTTCGTCCTTCCCCTTGATCGAGCTTCCGGCTTCCTTCACCGTCATCTGCTCGCCCAGGAGGTACGAGATGTTGCCCAGGTGGCAGAGAGCGCTGGAGCGGTGCCCTTCCTCGATGTCGGCATGCAAATCGGTGTGCTTCCGGCTGCGGACGGCTTCGATGCAGTTGCCGAAGTGGTCGCCGCTCCCCTTGAACTCCTTGACCATTTTGCCGTCGAGATCGAAGGCGGCGCCCTTGTCGTAGCCGCTCATCACGACGTAACCCTTCGTCCCGTAGAAGATGTTGCCGACGCGGGCGCCGCGCAGGTCATCGGTCTTCAGGCCGCGGGTCTCGAAGATCAACGTCTTGTCACCGAATTTGTGGACGCTGACCTGAGAATTCGCGGTCTCGCCGGCATCGATGTAGCCGAGGCGGCCGCCGTAGCTCTGAACGCTGTCGCCCAGGCCTTCGACGCCAAGCCCCCAGCGGGCGACGTCCATCTGGTGGATCCCCTGGTTGCCCAGGTCGCCGTTGCCGGTGTCCCAGATCCAGTGCCAATCGTAGTGCAGGTTCTTGCGGGTGAGGGGCTTCACCGGAGCCGGGCCGCACCAGAGATCGTAATCGACGTTCGCGGGAATCTCGTAGTTCCCCTTCGGTCCGATCGAGCCGCGCGGCTTGTAGCAGAGGCCGCGGGCCAGCTTGACCTCGCCGATCTCGCCCGCCTGGATGTAGGCGATGGCGTCGCGGGTCGCCTTCGACGAGCGGCACTGCGTTCCGGTCTGCACGATCTTCTTGTGCTTGCGGGCCGCTTCGACGATGCGGCGGCCTTCGCTGACGTTGTGGCTGACCGGCTTCTCGACATAGACGTCCTTGCCGGCCTGGATGGCCCAGATGGCGGCGAGGGCGTGCCAGTGGTTGGGAGTCGCAATGCTGACGAGGTTGATCGACTTGTCGTCGAACGCCTCGCGCATGTCCTTGTAAATCTTCGGCGTGCGGCCTGACTTGTTGCGGATCTTGTCGGCGCTCTTCTCGGCGACGCCGTCATCGACGTCGACCACCGCGGTGATCTCGCAGTCCTTGCGGGCGAGGTACTCGCTGACATGGCCGTCGCCGCGACCGCGGACGCCGATGCAGCAGACCTTGATGATTTCGCTGGGATCGGACGAGCCTTCGGCCGCACGGGCGAACGAAGGGCCGACCGTCAAAGCGGCGGTCGCCGCCAGCATCGACTGTTCAAGAAACTCACGGCGAGACGGTTTGTACATGGATCGGTCTCCGTCAGAACGACTGGGACGGTAGCTCTCGGCTGACTTCAGGCACGCGGCGCGACGCACACCGCAGGACGCATCAGGATTCTCATGTCAGTCTATCGGCGTCGGCATTTGGCACGCAACCGACGCGGAAGCGCCGACGGGTTTTCGCCCGCGGCACTTCATCGGCTCCAGTCGATCCGCTGGAACTCTTCCAGTAGCCTCGCGGCACGGGGCGGGCTCGAAGCGGCCACCCACGCAATCTGTCCACGCAAATGCTCGTAGAATCTCGGATGCTGCTCTCGATTCTGCGAAGACGGACCATACGTGAGGCAGTTGAAGATCGTCGCCTTCAAGGCTTCGTATTCGCGTCTCGGGATATTCGCTCGAGCGTTGAGGATCAGTCCGCCGACAGTTTGACGCTGGCCACTCGGCATCACCCGTGTCTTGCGCCTCTGGATCGCAAAACCTTCATCCAGAACGATCGCCGTCGCCCACATCCGCAACCGGGGAAGAGCGCGGTGCACCGTGGAGTCTCCTGAGAAGATCAGATCATCCGCGTATCGCGTATACGCTGCTCCGAATCGTCGCGCGAGACCTTCGAGCCGGCAGTCCAGACGCCAGGCCGCGAGGTTGGCGAGCGCCGGCGATGTCGGGGCCCCCTGTGGCAGGTGAAGGGACTGATAGAGCTGGCGCTGGGCTGTCGAGAACGCCCCCTGAGCGAGCCTGTCAGCCGGCGTCCGCGTGGTGCACAGCCCGGTCAGCAGCGACGCGACACGCTCCGGATATCCGAGCGTTCGGAACATCGCGTGAATCCGCCCCGCATGAACGCTTGGAAAAAACTCCCGGAGATCGATGGAGAGTACAACGTCGCGACCAAAATGCGGGGTGACTCCCGTGACGATCGACCGACCCCGCACGAAAGCATGGGCGGCGGGATGGACGGGCACGAGGTCCAGCAAGTCCGCCAGGATTTTCCGCTGAATCTCCTTCAGCCGCGGCTTGGGCGATTCGACCAGCCGCCATCGCCCGCGCGGCTTCGGCAGCAGCCTGGTGCGGTAGTGCCGCAGCGTCCCGCGATCAGCGACGCCCCATCGGGCCAGAAGGGCGGCAGGGTCGGCAAACCAGTCCAGCTCGGACGGAGAGATTGAAAGCCAATCGGCCAACTGTCCTTGCGTGGTAATCGCCGGCAGGGCAACCCGAGCGGCGATGGCGTCCGCCGGAATCATCGCCGGTGCGGGGAGACTGAGCAGCGACGTATTCCGTAGCGGTCCATCCCGATGCTCGGGGGCGCGCACCCGGCGCGGTATGCGCCCTTTGAACAGGATGAACTCCGCCAGCCGGTCTCGAGTCGGGCGCGGAATCACGGCAGCGAACTCGTCATGCACCCGCTTCGCGAGCTGGTCGTGCCAGCGGCTCTGGCGGCGGGCCGCCATGACCATTCGGATCCGTTCGGACATCCCCGCGATGTTCCACGATCCTGCGAGGAGTGCTTCTGCGAGCCTCCGGGCCAGTCGAGCGGCTGGCGAGGTCATCTCAGAAGTCGCTCCGACCGGTACACAAATATTGGAGCGGCGATTCCCGCCGGAGCTCGTGAGGCGTGAGCTGTCGTCCGCAAGGCGGACAGGGGCTCACGCGACGTGAAGGACAGGGCACAGTCAATTCCCTGCGGTAACCGCAGGGAGATCGCAGCACGGAAAAGGTTCCGACCGCAACCACCGGGAGCTCGCCGCCCCAATGCACCGTACTGCCGGCAATTCCTCAATGCAATCCGGCAGGATCTGCCCTGCGCTCGAATAGGAAGAGCCGATGATCGGACCGCACTGGATCGACGAATCATCGAGTGACTCGGA
The DNA here is from genome assembly GCA_020850695.1 of Planctomycetaceae bacterium. Taxonomy (GTDB): domain Bacteria; phylum Planctomycetota; class Planctomycetia; order Planctomycetales; family Planctomycetaceae; genus JADZEF01. The sequence goes on from JADZEF010000070.1 coordinate 25,871, forward strand.
GGATCAGGCGCAATCGACTCATCCGTGTCGGGCCGCGAAGTTTGGCGATCGACTCGCGCCGTCCTCCAGCAACAGCCCATCAAGCCGCGCGGCGGTCGCCGGCGGCCTGCTGTTCCTGGGCCGCCCGGCGCGGGAAGGCGATCGTCGAGGACTCCTCCGTGCCATGTTCGCGGGCATCGCGCGGGCGGAGATAGTAGCTCAGCGACATCAGCCCGCCGCAGACCAGAAGCGCCGCCATGCAGCCGAACAGCGCAATCTGATCGTCGGAGAATCCAGAAAGCACAGGCACGCTCCTTCGTAGTCGCAGGATGTCTGCATTCGAGGTGCGAGTGGGCATCCCCGGAATGACGCCTGCGCGGGCGATTCCATCATCAGACGAGGTGCGAAATTCGCACACGATCGATTTCGGCAGAACGGCCGGCCGCGGCGTATGACCAACCGCGACCCGCACGACAATTCCCGGCCACGAGGTCGGACACTCCGACGAGGGAAACTTTGCCGCCGCATCACCTGTCCATCCCGAAAGCCTGCAAAGGATTTCCGGGCGAATCGGCCGAAGAAACGCCCGTCCAAGGGCCTCAACTCTGATCCGGTGTTCCGGGTTTGACTCTGGAGTAAGGTACGGGGTGTAGAATGCTCGTGAATGAAGAAGCGTCTGACTTCGGAGCCGTGCGAGATGGCCGCCGTCAAACCCCTTTCGATCGGTCAAGTGGCGACCCGTGCGGGCATCGGAGTCGAGACGATTCGGTTCTATGAACGGGCGGGACTCATCCCTCTTCCCGCACGCAAGGCCTCGGGCTACCGCCAATACGACGAGTCCACCGTTTCGCGTCTGCGCTTCATCCGGCGGGCGAAGGATCTCGGTTTCACGCTCAAGGAGATCGCCACGCTGCTGTCCCTTCGGCACGACGCATCCACGACGGCGCGTGACGTCAAGGATGAGGCCGAACGGAAGATCGCGGAGATCGACGGGAAGATCCGCAGCTTGCGACGCATTCGGCGCGCCTTGCAGCAGCTGGCCGAGACGTGTCCGGGACATGGACCCACAAGCGAATGTCCGATTCTCGAGGCCCTCGAGCGTCACGACCGTGCTTCGACGGAAGAATAAGCCATGAAAACCATCGACCCCATCTGCGGAATGACTGTCGACACCGCGAACGCCCTGTCCGCCGAGCGCGACGGTCAGACTTCCTATTTCTGCAGCGAGCACTGCCGTCGAAAATTCCTGGAAGGAGCTCCGAAGGAACTGGCGACACCGCGCCCGCACGGGAAGGGTCTGCTGCCGATTCTGGAGCCGGCGACTTCCACACAAACCGCGACCGATCCGATCTGCGGGATGAAGGTCGACCCGGCCACGAGCCTGCGTGCCGATCGCGATGGGACGACGTACTACTTCTGTTGCGAAGGATGCCGCACCCGGTTCCTCGGAGGGCAAACCACACAGTCCTGTTGCCATGGTCCGGCCGATGCGGCAGGGGGCACCTCGCGACGCGCGCCGGCGCTCGGACAGCCCGGATCGAAATACATCTGCCCGATGTGCCCTGGCGTGGAAAGCGAAGGCCCTGCGGACTGCCCGCAGTGCGGCATGGCACTGGGGCCATCCGCCCCCCTGCCGCCCGCTCGGACGGTGTGGACATGCCCCATGCATCCGGAGGTCGAACAGGACGGACCGGGCGACTGCCCGCTGTGCGGGATGCCGCTCGAACCGCGAACCGTGTCTCCGGCTCCCACAGACAACAGCGAATTGCGGAGCATGACCGCGCGCTTTCGTGTTGGCGCGGCGCTCAGCCTCCCGTTGCTGTTGCTGACCATGGGAGAGATGGCCGGGCTGCCGGTCGGCCGCTGGATGACTCCGACGCAGTTTTCATGGCTTCAGTTCGCCCTCGCGACGCCGGTGGTTGCCTGGGGGGGATGGCCCTTTTTCGTGCGCGGCTGGAACTCGCTGGTCCAGCGGCGGTTGAACATGTTCACTCTGATCGCTCTCGGGACGGGATCCTCTTACGCGTTCAGTGTGGTCGCCCTGCTCGCACCGGAGTTGTTTCCTGCCTCGTTTCGGCATCACGGTGCGGTCGAACTCTACTTCGAGGCGGCCGCCGTCATTGTGACGCTCGTTTTGCTGGGTCAGGTTCTTGAACTGCGGGCACGCGAACGGACAGGCAGCGCACTTCGCGAACTGATGTCGCTGGCGCCACCGGTCGCTCATGTCGTGCGTGACGGGAGGGAGCTGGATGTTCCGTTGGAAACCGTTCATGCGGGCGATCTGCTGCGCGTCCGGCCCGGCGAGAAAGTTCCTGTGGACGGAATCGTTACCGAGGGGGCGAGCGCCATTGAAGAGTCGATGGTGACGGGCGAGCCGATGCCGGTGGAAAAGGTGACCGGAGATGAAGTCATCGGCGGAACGTTGAACACCACCGGGTCGTTCGAGATGCGGGCATCACGAGTCGGGAGCGAGACCGTGCTGGGCCGCATTGTGGCGATGGTCGCGGAAGCTCAGCGGAGCCGCGCGCCGATCCAGCGTGCCGCCGATGCGGTGGCCGCCTGGTTTGTCCCGATCGTGGTCCTTGTCGCCGTGCTCACATTCATCGCGTGGACCGTCTGGGGACCCGAGCCGCGACTGGCTCACGCGCTGGTGAGCGCCGTCACGGTGCTGGTCATCGCGTGCCCCTGCGCCCTGGGGTTGGCGACCCCCATGTCAATCATGGTCGGGATCGGACGCGGAGCGAAGGAAGGCATCCTCGTCCGCAGCGCCGAATCGCTGGAGGTGGTCGCATCGGCCGACACCATCGTCGTCGACAAGACCGGAACGCTCACGGAAGGACGACCGCGGCTCACACAGTTGGCGACAGTCGGCCCGATGTCCGAGGAAGAACAGCTGAAGCTTGCGGCGGCGGTCGAGCAGGCGAGCGAGCACCCGCTCGGCCGGGCGGTGGTCGACGCCGCCCGAGACCGTGGCTTGACCGTTCCCTTCGCCCGTCAGTTTGAATCCATCACGGGGGGCGGCGTCACGGCGACGGTCGAAGGGAGAACAGTGCTGATCGGCAGGCTGAGCCTGTTGAAGGAACAGGGAGTCCGCGAACTCGACCAACTGGAAGCCGCGGGCCGCGAGGCACAAGAGCGGGGGCAGACGGTGCTGTTCGTCGCGGTGGACGCGATCGCTGCGGGGCTGATTGCGGTCTCGGACCCCATCAAGGAATCGACTCGTGAAGCAATCGCCACGCTGCATCAACTCGGCCGCCGCGTCGTCATGCTGACCGGCGACCACGAGCGCACCGCACAGGCCGTGGCCCGCGAACTGGGCATCGACGACTTCCACGCGGGAGTGCTTCCCGATCAGAAGCGAGAGCACATTCAGAAGCTTCGCGCCGGCGGAAAGACTGTCGCCATGGCGGGGGACGGCGTGAACGATGCCCCCGCCCTGGCCGAAGCCGACGTCGGAATCGCCATGGGAACCGGGACCGACGTTGCGATGGAAACCGCAGCGGTCATCCTCGTCAAAGGCGATCTGCGGGGGATCGCGCGGGCGATTCTGCTCAGCCGCACGGTGCTGCGGAACATTCGCCAGAACCTGTTTTTCGCCTTCTTCTATAACATCCTGGGGGTGCCGGTGGCCGCAGGCGTTCTGTATCCGGCCTTCGGACTGCTGCTCAGTCCGATGCTGGCAGCAGCGGCGATGAGTCTCAGCTCGGTTTCTGTGATCGCCAATGCGTTACGGTTGCGTCGCGTTCCCCTCCGATAGGAGGCGTCCCCTGTCTTCCGCATTCGGCGCGCTGCGTCGTGGAGCACGGTCGCCTTCGCCAGCTCCCCATTGACTGGGAGATCAGTCACCCGTTGTGGCACTTTACTCCCGCCCTGAGGGTGTTATCATTCCGACTCGCCGACAGAGCCGAATGGAAAAATGCGGGCTCGTCGATTGGTCGAATTGATGACTCCAGGAGGCGGTCCCCGTCACACGATGAGCGCGCCCTCTTCTCCCCGGTGGATGACCTGCTCTCAGATTCCGTGGCTCGCACGCACCGATACCGGGGGCACCGTCGTCCAGCTTTGCGATCGTCTGCTGCAACTGGGTATCGCGGCGACTGGCCTGAAACCGCTTTTGCAGCAACAGCTTCCGGAAATCGCCACGGAACTCGCCGGACAATGGGCAGCGGTTCTCGAGCGCTCGGCCGAATCGAACTGGAAGCCGCTGGGAGAGTTCGGGCGGCATCCCATGCCCCACATGCCCTCTCGATTGTTCGACAGCTGCATCGAACGGGGCGAGGCGGTGCATGCGGCAGCGGAGGGTGCCGCCGGTTGGACGATTGCGGCTGTTCCACTGGAGGGCGGCACCGGGGTTCCGACGGTGCTCGTGGTCGCCGGTCGCAACCTTCCAGAGGGCGTCCTCCCCTCGTTGCTTCCGGCTGGGCGCGTCGTGGGAGCATCCCTCACCGAGACGCGGTCGCGCGAGCGACACCTCGGAAGAATCGACCGTCTCAAGGTGACACTGAAGCTGGCATCGGCCTTCGCCGGAGCTCGCGACACCACGGCCCTCCTCGAACTCATTGCAAAGGAATCGACCCGGATGCTCGACTGCGACCGGGCGAGCATCTTCGTGTGGGACCGCGAGCATCATCAGGTGGTCGCGTGTCCGGCCCTCGGAGTTGAAGGGGGAACGCTGAGGCTGCCGGACAATGTGGGAGTCGTCGGGCACGTCATTCATGGCGGCGGGATGGTCCGCGTCGACGATGCCTACAGCGACTCGCGGTTCAATCCGAATGTCGACAAGAACAGCGGATACCAGACCCGCAATCTGTTGTGCGGGCCGATGCACGACGCGCAGGGAAAGCTCATCGGAGCGTTCGAGGTCATCAACAAGAACCAGGGGTTCTTCTCGGCCGACGACGAAGAGACGGTCGAGCAGCTGGCGCTGCAGGCGGCCATTGCCCTGCAGAACACCCGCGAGCGGGAGCAGCTGGTGCGGACGCGCGAGCAGCTGACGGCGCAGGTGACGCGCGGCGTGCAGATCATCGGCGAGAGCGCGAGCATCGTGGCGCTGCGGCAGACGATCGGCCGGCTTGCCGCCACCGATCTCCCGGTGCTGGTGCTGGGCGAGAGCGGGACGGGGAAAGAAGTCGTCGCGCAGGCACTGCACGTCCAGGGGCCGCGGGCCCATCGGCCGTTTGTCGCGGTGAACTGCGCGGCGCTGACCGAATCGCTGCTCGAAAGCGAACTCTTCGGACACGAACGGGGAGCGTTCACCGATGCCCGCGAGCAGCGGGCGGGGAAGTTCGAACTGGCGGAAGGAGGGACGCTGTTCCTCGACGAAATCGGCGACATGAGCCTCGGCGGGCAGGCCAAGCTCCTGCGCGTGCTCGAGCAGAAGGTTGTCACGCGGGTCGGCGGATCGCAGTCGATCCCTGTCAACGTGCGAATCGTGGCGGCGACCAACGCCAACCTGCCGGAATCGGTCCGCAACCGGAAATTCCGCGAGGATCTTTATTTCCGCCTGCGGGTCGTTCCCATGGAGCTACCCCCGCTGCGAGAGCGTCCCGAGGACATCCTGCTGCTGGCCGAGCACTTCCTGAAGACGTTCTGCGTCCAGGCGCGCCGGCCGACGTTGCATCTCTCTCCCGATGCGCGGCGGCGGCTTCAGGCGCACAACTGGCCGGGAAACGTCCGCGAATTGCGGAACCTGATGGAACGCGTGGCGTTTCTCGCCGCCGGTGACAAGGTGGAGGTGGACGATCTCTCGTTCATCCTGACGCCTGACAACCAGACGTCGCTCGATCCCTCGCCCGACATGGGGCTGGGGGAAGCGACGCGGCTGTTCCAGATGGATTACATCCGCAAGGCGGTGAAGCGCGTGCAGGGGAACATGAGCGAAGCAGCCCGGCTGATGGGCCTGCATCGCTCGAATCTCTATCGCAAGATGCGGCAGCTGGGAATGGACGAGGTCGGCGAGTTCGACGAGTAGAGAGCAGGCCGCTTGCGTCTTGAACCCGTCAACGGACCCCTCGTTGGTCTCAACGTCCTTCGCGGGGAGGCTGCGTCTCGGGGCTCGGCTTGCCGGTCTTGCGCGCCGAATCGTCGGGCTTCGTCGCCTTCTTCGGAATCGGCACGATTTCGATCGTGAGTTCGGGGAAATCGGATTCCAGGCGCGGAGTGGATTCCGGATCTTCGGACATCACGTTGACCGTGCGATCCCCAGCGCGACGCTCGACCGGGGCGTGCTCCGGATCCATCTCGAACTGATCGGCCAGCGCGCCCGGGGCCGCGTGCGGGAAAGCGAACCTGCGGTCCGCGCCCTCGCCCTGTGCGACTCCGGCTCCCTCGCCGGAAATCCCTTGCGGTCGCTCGGGTGCGGAAATCCTCCATGTGGCCATGACCAACGCGGCCGCCATACTCGCGGCCGTCGCGGACTGCCGCCAGGAGCGCCCCGGACGACGGACAACGGGCGATCGACTCTTCCGCTGCAGGGCGGCGTTGTCGAGCGAAGCGGGCATTTCCTGCTGGAAGAACCGCGTCAGAAGCCGGTCGATTTCTTCGTCCCGCAACGGAGAGCGTTTCCGCCGCGAGCCATCGAAGCCGTCACTCGTCATTTCCCATCCCCAACTCAAGTAGGATTTCCGCCAGCCGACGCCGCGCTCGCGACAACCGCATATCGATCGCTGCGGCCGTCGAATCCAGCACTTCGGCGATGCGGATCGACGGCCAGCCTAATGCATACCGCAATACCAACACTTCACGATCATCGGGCCGCAACCGGTCCAAGGCTCCCCGCACCGCCGCCTGAGACTCCTCGTCCAGCAAGCCATCCACAGGTTCGGACAGCCGGCCCGCCAGGCTGTCCAGATGCTCCGCAGGGCGAGCTGCCACCCGCTCGCGCCGGGCGACGTCGCGAAGCCAGTTGCGTCCCACCTGCAGTAGCCAGGCTCGTGCGTCCAGAATCGGCTCGCCAGAGGCCCCTTTCGACTGATGTTGCTGAAACTTCAGGAACGACTCCTGAAGCGCATCCGCAGCGCGGTCCGCGTCCGAACACTGGGCATAAAACATCGCCCAAAGCTCGCGACTCAGATTGGAATACAGGGCCGCCACTTCCGCCGACCACGAAGGGTGCGGCTTTGTCCCACGGGACGGCTCATCCACCCGCGTGCTGAACCTCCTGCCAACATCGACTTAAACCTGTCACGGCACGAAACTTCGACGGCTCACGGCCAGGCCGTCTCCGCCGTCATCGGTCCATTGCGCTGGATCTTCTCAACCGGTCTGAAGCGATCGCCCCAGCGATCCTTCGACCCGCCGGAAGGCTGCATCAACGGAAAGACGCCGTCGCGGCGTCATTCTAACGCGCCCCGACGGCGAATGGTGAGAGGTTGGGTTGACAACTGTCGACCTGGATTGGCCGGCAACCGAATATTCCCGATTTCAGGCAGACGGGTGGTCGTCGGGAGAGGGCGGAAGTTCGGGATCTGCGGGCGTCGCGGGGATCAGATCACCCACTCCCGAATCGCCTCCCTTCGATGTGCGGGCGCTCCGGATCCGACGCATGGTCATCAGAACCTCGGTGGTCGCCACCAGGCCGACTCCGATCAAAGCCCACCCGTAGGCCCGCAGGCCCATCGAGCCCAGCAATCCCGGCACCAGCAGACTCGACGCCAGCCCCACGGCCACAAACGCCAATGTCGCCTTCAATTGGAGTGTCGACCGGGCCTGCTGTCCCGAGTGCTTGGCCAAAGCCGTCCGCGCATTGAGATTGGCGACTTGCCGCAACGAATGGATGCTCGCCCGGATCGCATCGCGATTCGGCTTATGGAGCGGTTCGGGAATGGGGGCCGGGATCGCCGGCTCCGACAAACCTGCCTTGGCCGACTCGAGCGCCTCGGCTGACGGCGCTTCGACGACTAACGAGTCGGTCGTCCGAGGACGTTCCGGCTCGGGGGCTGGAACTCGCGGCTTAGGCGTCATTGTCGGTTCGGGGACCAATTCCCCTCCAGAGCGGCGATTGCGGGCGAACAGCTGCTCCATGTAGGCCGCAACACTCTCCGAGTCATCGATGTCTTTGACGACGACATCCCGCGCCGGCGGCTGCACCGGCTCCGGTTCGGGCGGAGCCGTCTCCGATTCCGGTTGCTCCTCGGAAGCGCCGCGCAGCGATCCCAGCAAGCCCTGAATGTCGATCCCGCGATCATCGACCTCCGGCTCGGCTTCTTCAGTCACCCCGTGCGCTTCGTCTCGGGTCGAACCACTTTCTGCATTCTTCTTCAGATCGAACAGTGCCGCCAATTGTGATCGAAGTTCCTGGACCCGCAGATCGTCGCCCCCCTTCGCCAACTCTCCCGGCGCGTTGGCGCGCGACCCACGATCACCGGACGCTGATTCGCTCGGTTCAATGTCCGGGTTATCCTGTCCGTGATCCGCAGCCGTCTTTTCCGCGTCAGCATCCTCGACGGCGCCTCGGGAAAACAGCCGCGACGAATCCGATTCTCCCCACCCGCGATTGACGAGCGAGGGACGGCGAAATCCCGAGCCTTCGTCCAGGCCTCGAGGAAGACGGAAGCCGGACGATTCTTCCGAGACAATCCGCGGCATCCGGGGGAGTTCGTCCCCCTCCTCGGCGGAAGCCGCGGGCACTTCCGGGCGGAAATCGAACGCCGCCTCTGCGAAGCCTTCTTCGATCCGGTCCTGTTCGGGCGTCGGATGCGAACGGAATGGTGAAGCGACATCGTCCGGGACGAAGGGCGAAGCGGCCGGCAGAGCAAACGCACCCGCCATGGAGAAGCCGCTCGAAGACTCCTCGCCCGATTCCGATCGATCCATCTCGTTCGTCGGCTGCCCCTCAAACGAAGACTTCTCGGAAGTGCGGAAGTTCGATTCGACCGGTGCAGGCGGGGCGAACGGAGAAGGGAACGCCGGTTCGAACGCGGAACCCACCGAACCGGCCACATCGGGAACCTCGAACGCCGGTGCGGCGAACGAAGACGAGGTCTCGTCGGCGGGCTGCGATGCGGCGGGTTCGATTTCCGCAAATATCGAGCTCTTGGGTTCCGCATCCGCGGCGGGGTCTCCGGGACCTTGATGGACGGCGGCGGCGTCGAGTCGCGGCGCGGCGCTCGTCCCTTCGAGTCGCGATCGGAGCGCTTCAAGCTCTTCGCGTTCCTTCAGAAGCGTCCGCCGATCCGCCGCGATCTCGTCATGCACCGTCTCGATATGCTTCTGATCCTGCCGAAGCCACTCGGTCTCGTCATCCAGCTTCTGCCGTGCGGCCTGGAGTTCGGCGCGGTGGCTTTCAAGCTCCGATCGAGCCGCATCCAGTTGAGCCTGAGCGGATTCCAGCTCGGATCGGGACTGTTCCAGCCGCTGGCGAGCGCATTCGATCTCGGAGCGTTCAGTGGTCAGCGCCGTTTCGCGTTGCGCAAGCTCGTCTCGAAGAGATTCGACGATCGCTCTCTGCGCGGCAATCGCGTCGAGTGATTCCGCCTCTCGCCGAGCCAGTGCCTCTCGGGCCGTGGTCAGCGCGGAGTTCTCCGTCTCGAGGGCCAGAGTTCGCTGCGATTGCTCTCGCTCCTTTTCCGTGAGCGCCGCGGCGCGGGCGGCGAGGTCCGTCTCGCGCTCTCCGAAGGCCGCCTCCTGTTCCGACAATTCCCTTCGGCGACGATCCAGCTCTGCGAGCTCCGCCGTCTGCTGTTCGAACCAGGCGGCGCTCTCCAGCTGAGAGTGCGAAAGGGCCTGCATGCCGGCCTGCACGCCGGACCTCTCGTGTTCCAAGTTCTTCCATTCCCGGGCGAGCCGATCGCGTTCCGCGGCGAGTTCGTCCTGGGCGGCCTGAAATGCCGACTGTTCGGCGGCGAACGCTTCGGACTTCGTCTGAAGTGCGAGGCGAGCCGATTCGATGTCGTTCTGAAGCTCCCGGCAGTGATTCTCGCGCTCGGTCAATTCCAGCCGCGCGGATTGCTGCGACGCAACGACCCGCTCGATTTCGGCCCGCGCCGATTCCAACGCAGAGCGGTCACTTTCCAGCCGGCGCAGCTCGTCCTGAATGCGAGACTCTTCCTCCAGGGAAGAGGCGGCGTCCGATGTGACCGCGGGCTGGAAGCGCATCGACTCCAGCCTCGAACGTTCCTGGTCGAGCCACTCCCGTTCGAGTCGAAGCCGTCCCTCGGCACAAGTCGCTTCGCGCTCGCGAGACTCCAGCTGGCGAGTGCGGTCGTCGAGCGACTTCCGATCGGCTTCGAGCTTCGCCCAGGCGTCTTCCAGAATGGCCCGCGAAACGTCGAGGTCCTGCTGTGCCGCGGCCACGGCGTCCGAGCGGTCGCTCTGGCTGGTCAGCCGC
>JADZEF010000438.1 GCA_020850695.1 Planctomycetaceae bacterium
ACGGCACGGTCTTCCTGCCCACGAAGCCCTACACGCCGCGGCACAAGGGCAAGGTCGAGAGCAGCGTCAAGTACGTCAAGAACAACGCCCTCAAGGCCCGCGTCTTCGAGAGCCTCGACGCCCAGAACGCCTTCCTTCTCTCTTGGGAAGAGACCGTCGCCGACACCCGCATCCACGGCACGACGAAGCGGCAGGTGGCGGCGCAGTTCGAGGCCGAGCGTCCCTCGCTCCTGCCGCTGCCGGTGGACCGCTTTCCGTTCTTCCACGAAGGGCGACGGAGCGTGCATGGCGATGGGCACATCGAAGTCGACAAGGCATACTACTCCGCGCCCCCCGAGTTCGTCGGCCGACGGCTGTGGGTGCGGTGGGACAGCCGGCTGGTGCGGATCTTCAATGACCGCTGGGAACAGCTCGCCGTGCACGCCAAGGCCGAGCCGGGACGCTTCCGCACGGCCCCCGAGCACATCCCGCTGAAGAAAGTCTCGGCGGTGGAGCGCGGCACCGACGCGCTGCTGCGGCAGGTGGCGGCGATCGGCCAGCACGTGCAGCGCTGGGCCGAAGCGATGGCGCAGGCCCGCGGCGTCGAAGGCGTGCGGGTGCTGGTGGGTCTCAAGGCGCTGGCGGCGAAGCACGAGGCGCAGGCGCTGGAGCGGGCCTGCGAGACGGCCCTCACTTACGGAGCCTGGCGGCTCCGCACGATCCGGCAGCTGCTCACGAAGGACGCCGCGAAGCAGACGCAGTTCGAGTTTCTGGATGAGCATCCCGTGATCCGCCCGCTGAGCGACTACTCGCTCGAATCCCTTCTCCAGTTCCGAAAGGACCGACACCATGAATCCGACCCTGGCTGACATGCTCAAGCAACTCCGGCTGAGCGGCCTGTCCCAGTCCCTCGACGTGCGGTTGCAGGAAGCGACCTCCAACCGCCTGACCCACGCCGAGTTCCTGGAGCTGATCCTGCAGGACGAGCTGTCCGTGCGCCACGACCGTCAGGTGGAGCGTCACACGCGGGCCGCCTCGTTCCGCGAGCAGAAGACGCTCGAAGACTTCGACTGGGACTTCAACAAGGGGGTGAAGCGGAAGCAGGTGTTCGACCTGGCGGCAGGCGAGTTCGTGCGGCGGCACCGCGACCTCCTGATGGTGGGGCCGCCGGGGGTCGGGAAGTCGCATCTGGCGCAGGCCATCGGGCGGGCGCTGATCCGCATGGGCTTCGCCGTCTACTACCGCAGCATCTTCGACGCGGTCCGCGACTTCCTGCACGACGAAGCCTTCGACGGCCACGACCGCGTGATGGCGAAGTACCTCAGACCGGACCTGCTCATCCTGGATGACATGGGGATGAAGCATCTGCCGAAAAAATCGGGGGAGTTTCTGTTCGAGATCATCATGCGGCGGCACGAGGTGAAGAGCACGCTGATGACGAGCAACCGGCCGCTGGAAGACTGGGGCAAGCTCATCGGCGACGTGCCGGCCGCGACGGCCATCCTGGACCGCTTCCTGCAGGCGGCGGAAGTGATCGAGATCACCGGCAAGAGTTACCGGCTGCGAGGCGGCGGACGCCCGGAGAAGGAGCCGCCCGGTCCCACAGCGCCGTGAGACGTCCCAGGCAACCCGGCTCGATGGCGAAGGGTTTCGAGGAGTGGGTTTTCAAGGCATGGCAGGCCAAAAGAACGGAGGACGAACCCGAGCCGACCGCCCCCCGGAACGCAGACGCCCGGCAGGGTCTTCCTGCCGGGCGCGACGGGACGTTCTCCCGGCCTGGCCTGGCTATCCCTCGTCGGGTTGCTCCCCAGCAGAGCCCGACTCCGTTTCGCCAGACTCTCGACCCTATCATGGGAAATAGAAGCCGAAGGGCGGCCGGAATTCAAAACCCGCCAAACGCGCCCTCCGGCTCGGAGCCGCTACAACCGGGAGCCTTGAGCGGAAATTGAGACGCCGACCCCCGAGAACCGCTTGCATTTCGCCAAACACTCAGCGAAGAACGACGTTCAGAACAGCCTGACCTTGATGCCTGTCCCAGCCTTGTACACCTGCTGGTTTTGACGCGCCCATTCGTGGCTGGTTTTCACGCGCCCAATGACA